>NZ_CBDKZX010000002.1:0-177357 GCF_965301105.1 Kluyvera sp. | reverse complement strand
CTGCACGACCCACCAATGTAAAAAAGCGCCCTAAAGGCGCTTTTTTGCTATCTGCAATCTGGACGATTCGAACCTCCGCCCTCAGCCATTCAAGTTCAGCCATATTCTGCCGATACTCCTTATATTTACCTGTATAAGGCGTACACCATGACCGTTATCAGCTCTACCTCTATTCCAGCCCTGAAAACCACCAGCACCGCCGCACCCAGCGGTAACGACGCAGCCTCGCAAATGGCGCGCATTACCCAGCAGATCGTCAAACTCACCCAGCAGCTTAAAGAAATCGCCGACGGTAACGGCAGCGCCGAAGAAAAACAGAAACAGGCCGAAATGATTCAGGAGCAAATTACCATGCTGGAAGCCCAGCTGGCGCAGCTGCAGAACCAACAAGCTGAAAAAGCGCAGGAAAAACAAGAAGCCTCTGTGACAGCGATCACCAGTGTCAACAAACCCAGCGACGAACACCAGATCGACATCTACGTCTGATACAACGGATCCTGCTGGCGTTCATCCATCAGGCGCTGGCTTTGTTCGCGCACCACATCCCACAACGCCTGCGCGGCGGTGGAGAGCGAACGGTTTTTCCGCCGTACCAGCATTAACTGGCGCTCAACGCCAGGCGCCAGCCTTTTCACCACCAGCGGGCTGCCTTCCGGAAGCGGCAATGCCAGCGCGGGAATAATGCTAATCCCAATGCCCGCCGTCACCATCGGGAACAACGTCGCCGGGTGACCAATCTCCTGCACGATATCCGCCTCAATATCGTGCAGGCGCAGCGCGGCATCAATCAACATTCGGCTGCCTGACGCGTAGTCCTGAAGCACCAGCTTTGCCGCTTGCAGCGCCTGCCAACTGACGTACGGCAAATCCGCAAATGAATGATCGCGTCGACAAAGTAGAAAAAAAGGCTCCGACAGTACCGTTTCGCACTGCAAATCCCCTACCACACCAGGATCGATAACGATGCCAAAATCCACGTCCCCCTGACGAATACTTTCCAGTACCCACTGTTGAGGGCGGTCGTGCAGCACAAAGCGAATCTCGGGATAGCGCAGATTGCTCTCGGCAATACACTGCGGAATGAGATGTGCGGATATGGTCTGGCTTGCCGCTACGCGCACTGTCCCACTGAGCTGTTGGCCAATCCGCCCGGCTTCACGCAGCGTACTGTGGAACTCATCCAGCTGTCGTTCAAGCCGCTGCGCCAGCTGCTGCCCGGCCTCGGTCAGCACCACCTCACGCGTGGTGCGGTCGAGCAAACGCACGCCGGTCTGATGTTCCAGCTCCTTAACGCTATGGCTCACCGCCGACTGGCTGAGGCCAATGATCTCCCCGGCTCGGCTGAAGCTTTTAGCCCGGGCAACCGTAACAAACACCTTTAACTGACGCAGCGAGTAATTCATCTGTTTTTTTCATCAATGGATGCAATAAATCAATTTTATTTCTCAAAAATAAAAAAGCAAAATGTCTGCATCGATCTTCAGGAGTCTTTATGAAACTTTTTCGCGTTTTAGACCCGTTTACGCTAACCCTTATCGCCGTTGTCCTGCTCGCCACCTTCTTCCCGGCGCGCGGCGATTTTGTGCCGTTTTTCGAAAACCTGACCACCGCCGCCATCGCGCTGCTGTTCTTTATGCACGGCGCCAAATTGTCGCGTGAGTCGATTATCGCCGGCGGCAGCCACTGGCGTCTGCATCTGTGGGTGATGTGCAGCACTTTTGTGGTGTTCCCGGTGCTGGGCGTGCTGTTTGCCTGGTGGGCGCCTGTTAACGTCGACCCACAGCTCTACGCGGGCTTCCTGTACCTGTGCATTCTGCCTGCCACCGTGCAGTCGGCAATCGCCTTTACCTCGCTGGCGGGCGGTAACGTCGCCGCTGCGGTATGTTCGGCTTCGGCTTCCAGCCTGCTGGGGATCTTCCTCTCGCCGCTGTTGGTTGGCCTGGTGATGAACGTCCACGGCGCAGGCGGCAGCCTTGAGCAGGTCGGCAAAATTATGCTGCAACTGCTGCTGCCGTTTGTTCTCGGCCACCTGTCCCGCCCGTGGACCGCCGCCTTCGTGACAAAGCATAAGAAATGGATCGCCAAAACCGACCAGACCTCCATTTTGCTGGTGGTCTACTCCGCTTTCAGCGAAGCGGTCGTCAACGGTATCTGGCATAAAGTGGGCGTGGGTTCACTGCTGTTTATTGTGATTGTGAGTATCGTGCTGCTGGCGCTGGTGATCCTGATTAACACCGTGGTCGCTCGGCGGATGGGCTTCAATAAAGCGGATGAAATCACGATTGTCTTCTGCGGTTCGAAAAAGAGTCTGGCCAACGGTATCCCGATGGCCAATATTCTCTTCCCGACGTCGGTGCTGGGGATGATGGTGCTGCCGCTGATGATCTTCCACCAGATTCAGCTGATGACCTGCGCGGTGCTCGCGCGCCGCTATAAAGCGCAGACGGAAAAACTGCAGGCCAAAGAACAGGCCCGCGTGTAAAGTTAGCGCTTGAGGGGTTGCACCAATTGGCTCAACCCCTCGGTTTTAATCAACAGCGTCAGCTGCATCAGTTCACCAAGATGGCCCGCCGGAAACTGATCTTTGCGGGCAAACCACAGCAGATACTCTTCCGGAACGTCGATTAAACGTCGGCCTTTATACTTACCGAATGGCATCTCGGTATTAGCAATCTCAACCAGCTGCGCTTTATCCACCTTAGACTCCCAACAGCCGCAGCATTTCGGCTTCATCAATCACCGCAATACCCAGTTCCTGCGCTTTGGCAAGCTTAGAGCCCGCCGCTTCACCGGCAATCACCAGGTCGGTTTTCTTCGATACGCTGCCCGCGACTTTAGCCCCGAGTTCAACCAGCCGCGCTTTGGCATCATCGCGGGACATCTGGCTCAGGCTGCCGGTCAGCACTACCGTTTTACCGGCGAACGGGCTGTCTATCTCTTCGGCATTGATCACCACCGGAGCAGGCCAGTTGACGCCTTCTTTTAACAGTTGCTGAATAACTTCGCGGTTGCTGGCTTCGGCAAAAAAGTTAAACACGTGGTTAGCGACCACGACACCGACATCCGGCACCTTCTGTAGCTCTTCAATGGATGCGGCTTCCAGCGCCTCCAGCGTGCCAAAGTAGCCAGCCAGCCCGGCGGCCGTCGCCTCACCCACTTCGCGAATACCTAAGCCATAGAGGAAACGGGCGAAGGTCGTTTGTTTGGCTTTTTCCAACGCGTTAACCACATTCTGTGCCGATTTCGGCCCCATGCGATCCAGCCCGGTAAGCTTACCAGCCGTCAGCGTGAACAGGTCCGCCGGGGTATGGACGTACTCTTTCTCCACCAGCTGGTCGATGATTTTATCGCCCATGCCGTCAACGTCGAGCGCGCGTCGGGAGACGAAATGCTTGAGCGACTCTTTCCGCTGCGCGCCGCAGATCAAACCGCCGGTACAGCGGGCCACGGCTTCCCCTTCAACGCGTTCAACGTCGGAGTTACATACCGGGCAATGGGTCGGGAAAACAATCTCCTGCGTCACGTCAGGACGCTCAGAAAGCACCACGTTGACGACCTGCGGGATCACGTCACCGGCACGGCGGATAACCACTTTATCGCCAATGCGCAGCCCCAGACGCTCAATTTCATCGGCGTTGTGCAGCGTTGCGTTGCTGACCAACACTCCCGCCACCTGAACCGGCTCCAGACGCGCCACTGGCGTAATCGCCCCGGTGCGCCCCACCTGGAATTCGACGTCGCGCACGAAGGTCATCTGCTCCTGGGCCGGGAATTTGAACGCCACCGCCCAGCGCGGAGCACGGGCGACAAAGCCAAGCTGTTCCTGCAGCGCCAGCGAGTTGACCTTAATCACCACGCCATCAATATCAAAACCTAACGTCGGACGATCTTCTTCAACCTTATGATAGTAAGCGAGTACTTCCTCCGGCGAGTCGCACAGCGTCACGCGGTCGCTCACCGGCAGTCCCCACGCTTTAAACTGCAGCAAACGCCCCAGATGGGTATCCGGCAGCACGCCGCCTTCCAGTACGCCCACACCGTAGCAGAAGAAAGTAAGCGGTCGCTTCGCTGTGATGCGCGGATCCAACTGGCGCAGCGAACCGGCGGCGGCGTTGCGCGGGTTAGCGAACACTTTGCTGCCGGTACGGCGCGCCTCTTCGTTAATCTTTTCAAACCCGGCCTGGGGCAGGAATACTTCACCGCGCACTTCCAGACGCGCCGGGATGTTGTCACCGTGCAGCTTCAGCGGAATAGCGCGGATAGTACGAACGTTAGAGGTAATATCCTCCCCGGTGGTGCCGTCGCCGCGCGTCGCCGCGCTGACCAGCACGCCATTTTCATAGAGAATGCTCACCGCCAGGCCATCGAGCTTCAGTTCACAGCACCAGGTCAGCTTATCGCTGCTGTTCAGGCGATCCTGAACGCGCTTGTTAAACGCCAGGAAGCTCTCTTCATCAAAAACGTTATCCAGCGACAGCATCGGCACTTCGTGGCGAATCTGACTAAAGGCCGCCAGCGGCCCTGCACCGACGCGCTGGGTCGGTGAGTCAGCGGTAACTAACTCAGGGTGCTGCGCCTCCAGCTCGCGCAGCTCGCGCATCAGGCGGTCGTACTCGGCGTCGGGCAGTTCCGGCGCATCCAGCACGTGATACAGGTATTCATGATGGCGAAGCGTCGCTCGCAGTTCATTCAGTCGTTGTTCTATTGGTTGCATATCACACCATCAATGATAAAAAACCCCCGACAGGCGGGGGTTCAGGAAGGATTGAAAACGCACGAACCTTATCAGGCGTTGGCGTCTTTCACTTCGCGAATACGATCCTGATACTCGCGCAGCTTTTGTGGGGTCATCATACGACGCTGATCGTCGAGCACCACGCCGCCCACTTCATCGGCAATGTACTGCGCCGACTGGAGCATCAGCTTGAAGTTTTGCAGCTCGTCACCGTAGCCCGGCACCTGCATGAAAATCGTCACGCCAGGGGTCTGCATATCACTCATGTTGTCCGGATCAAAGGTACCGGGTTTGAGCATATTTGCCAGGCTAAACAATGCCGGGCCGCTTCCATCCGGGCTAAGGTGGCGATGGAAGATGTTCATGTCGCCAAACTTAAATCCGGCCTGTTGAATGCTGTTGAGCAACAACTCACCGTTAATGTGCGAGCCCTGGTGAGCGGATACGTTCATCACGATCACCGTCTCTTTACGCTCTGGCTTGACCGGCTGAGCAGGTTCCGGCGCGGGCTGAGCAACCGGCTCAGGCTGCTGTACCGGCTGCGGCGCTGGCGCTTCTACCGGCTGAGCGGGCTGTGGCGCAACGGGCGGCTGAGCAACCGGCTGCGGTTGCTGTACCGGCGCGTGCTGCGGCTGTTCAACAACCGGAGGACGCACAGGCTGTTGCGGCTGCACAGGCTGCGGCGGTGGAACCGGCGCGTGCTGAGCAGGCTGATGCGGCGGTTGCACGGGCGGCTGCTGTACCGGCTCCTGCACGCGCGCAGGCTGAGGCGCCTGACGCTCGTAAGGCGGCTGGTACTGGTGTTGGGGCGCGTGACGAGGTGCTTCATGCTCCCCGGCAACCCCAGGGGCGTGATTGACCTTGTGGACACGAACTTCACCCACGCCTTCAACATTGTCATCAAAGTCATCTTCCGACTCATCGTCGGCATCACGAGACTTCATACGCTTGATTGGGCGATCGCGGAACATCGAGGAACGTTCTTTACGGCTCGTCCAGAAACCATGAACCAGTAAAGCGAGTATGGCGATCGCGCCAACAATGATTAATATCAGACGCAAATCCTGCATCATTATATTCTCTGTTGTTCTAACACCTTGCCACCACGGCAAACATTTACTCACTAAGAGTATTTGCCCATCACGTCAAGTGCAAGTGTACACATGACATTCACCGCATAAAGATGAATTAAATCGTACTTTTTGCTTGTTTTTCGAACATTTCTTAACTGGTCATTGTCCAACAACTCGCTAATATAGTGTCGTCTTTTAATGTAGTCAGACAAAGGAGCTTCATCTGACCATGGTTTCATCGTCCACCCCTGCCGCACGTAGCGGCGTTTACTATTTCTCTCAGGGCTGGAAACTGATCGGCTTGCCGGGCATTCGCCGATTCGTCATCTTACCGCTGTTGGTCAATATTGTGCTGATGGGCGGCGCCTTCTGGTGGCTGTTCAGCAAGCTGGAGAGCTGGATCCCCTCGCTGATGGGGCGTATTCCCGACTGGCTGCAGTGGCTGAGCTATCTGCTTTGGCCGGTTATCGTGATTTCGATTTTGCTGGTCTTCGGCTACTTCTTTTCTACTATCGCCAACTGGATAGCCGCACCGTTTAATGGCCTGCTGGCCGAGCAGTTGGAAGCGCGCTTAACCGGCGCAACTCCGCCGGATACCGGTATTGTCGGTATTATGAAAGACCTGCCGCGCATCATGAAACGTGAATGGCAGAAGCTGGCGTGGTATCTGCCGCGCGCCGTTGTGCTGCTATTGCTCTATTTCATTCCGGGCATTGGTCAGACGGTCGCACCGGTGCTGTGGTTCCTGTTCAGCGCGTGGATGCTGGCGATTCAGTACTGTGACTACCCGTTCGATAACCATAAGGTGCCGTTTAAAACCATGCGTGAAGCGCTGCGCACGCGTAAGGTCACCAACATGCAGTTTGGCGCGCTGACCAGCCTGTTCACCTTAATTCCGGTGCTTAACCTGGTGATCATCCCGGTAGCTATCTGCGGCGCGACGGCAATGTGGGTCGACTGCTATCGCGATAAACACGCGATGTGGAAGTAAGCGCCTGCTGTTTCAGGCAGTTGCTCAGGTGACTGGCATCGTAGAAGTGACAGTATTCGGCAATATCCCGCAGCGAGAGAACGTCTTGCTGCATTAAAAATCGGGCGTGACGCAGCCGTAGGGCGATTAAATACTGCTGCGGCGTCATCCCGGTTCGCTGTTTAAAACGGCGCTGAAAGGTGCGTAACGTCAGTGAATAACGTTCCGCCAGCGTCGCCCACTCTACTCTGGACTGCCAGTGACACTCTATCCATGAAAGCGCAAGGCATAACCGTTCCTCCACGCTGAGTTTCGCATTCGTTTTCTGGCGATAACCCGGCAACTGGCTCAGCAGCCGCAGCAGGAAAGTTTCCTGCTGCGCGCTACGCAGCATCTCACTCTCGTTGCACTCCCCCATCTCAGTGCAGGCAAATGCGTTAATCTCCCCCACGACCTTCAGCCACTCGGGGACCGCCATATACCATAACTGTGGCTCTGGTTCCTCAAACAGCAGCGCAGTACGACTTTTAAACCAGTTCAACTCTCCCAGCGGAACATGCAACAGGTTAATAGCGCAGGTTTCCCGCATTTCAGTAAAAGCGTGACGATCGTCAGCACGCAGCGCCATAAAAGAGCCCGCGCGCATAAACCAGGGGTAGCCGTTGACGATATGGGTCATCGTCCCGGAGAGCAAAAAGAGTATTTCGTGATAATCGTGATCGTGCTCGGGGTAAGCGATGCCTGGCAACCAATATTGCACGCAAACACGATCGCCGGGGCGATTGAATACGCGGGATTGATGCAAAGTTTGCATGGCCATTTCCTGAGCTATCGTCAGAGTAGCGAAATTAAACTGCCGGCGATTAGCTTGTCAAACACCTTATTTTTAAAGGGAAATAATTTAAAAATCACGGCTGAAAATTGAGTTTTATTGTCCTCAGGCAGCGATTGAAAAAGCGTCATTTTCATTCTGTGAGGGCCAACACAGCTTCTGAGGATAAAAACGACAGGCTGGCCGAAGGGTGGCAATCAGATAAAAGTCAGCGACGTTTATTCGGGCTAACGTAGCGCCATCATTTCGCGATGGAGTGGAATTATATGGTCAGCACGATAAATAAGCAGGCTTATATCAGAATAAGCCTCTGTCTGTTTGTTTTCTATTTTGCATGGTCCACCAGTTGGTCCTTTCTGGCAATCTGGCTGGCCGATAACGTCGGCCTGAACAGTGAAAAGATTGGCTTTGTCCTGTCAATCAACGCCCTGTTTGCGCTGGCGATGAAGCCCGTTTGCGGCTATATCATGGATAAGCTCGGCCTCGGCAAACACCTGCTGGTCATCGTGACCCTCGCTTCGGTGCTGGCGGCTCCCTTTTTCATCTGGGTCTATCAACCGCTGCTCGGTTTTAATCTGATTGCCGGTATGCTGGTTGGCGCGCTGTATCTTTCCTTCGCGTATCTGGCGGGGGTGCTGGTGTTTGAATCCTACGCCGACCGCTACAGCCGCGCCTGGTCTTTTGAGTTTGGCCGCGTGCGGATGTGGGGTTCGATGGGCTGGGCAGTGGCGTCGCTGTTTGCCGGGCAGCTGTTCAACCTGTCGCCGAGCTACAACTTCTGCGTCACATCGCTGGCCTGCGTGGTGCTGCTTATGCTGCTCGGCATGCTAAAAACGCAGGGCGAAGGTATCGACTGGCAGGCGGTGAACGCCGGGCAAAAAGCGCCGGTCAATAAAACTGACGTTAAAATGCTCTTTACCCAAAGCGGATTCTGGATCCTGATGCTCTTTTACGGCGGAATTATCTGGATGATGCAGAGCGCCGAACAGCAGTTCCCGCGTTATTTTGTCAGCTTCTTTGCCGACCATAAACTGGGTAACGCGATGCTCGGTTATATGGGTTCAGTTCAATCCGCCGTCGAATTCATTCTTATGTTTTCTATTCCCTGGCTGATTAATAAAGTCGGCGCGCGCAACGGTCTCTTGTTAGCGGGTTTTGTGATTGGACTGCGGCTGATTGTTTCCGCACTGGCGACCCACGCGTGGATGATTGCCATTATTAAACCCTTCTACGGTCTGGAAATGGCGCTGCTGCTGGTATCCATCTTTAAATATCTCTCCCTCTACTTCGATAAGCGCTTAACCGGTACCGTTTATATGGTGCTCGGCTGCTTTAACTACTTAGGTATTGCGCTCATCAACCCCATTGCCGGAATGCTCTACGATCGCTACGGCTTCGCCAAAACCTACCTGGTGATGGGCGTCATTGCCTGGGTGATTACGCTTATCGGCATTCAGGTGCTCGGTAAAGGACGCTATGGCCGCACCTCGCCAGCGCCGATCTCCGCGACTCAGGGCTAACGCATATCATGCCTCATCCACATGGATGGGGCTTATACCTTGTCTTATTCCATCCCGCTTGCCATTATTTCCCTTCAGTATATAGATATGCGAAATCCTTACTTCCGCAGAATCTTTAAGCAGGTATGCTGGTCCAGTACCCCAAATTTCATACAGTTAAGGACAGGCCATGAGTAAGATTTTTGAAGATAACTCCCTGACTATCGGTCATACGCCGCTGGTACGACTGAACCGCATCGGTAACGGGCGCATCCTGGCGAAGGTTGAATCACGTAACCCGAGCTTCAGCGTCAAATGCCGTATCGGTGCCAATATGATTTGGGATGCCGAAAAACGCGGTGTACTGAAACCGGGTATCGAGCTGGTTGAACCGACCAGCGGTAACACCGGTATCGCTCTGGCCTATGTCGCTGCCGCTCGCGGTTACAAACTGACGCTGACCATGCCGGAAACCATGAGTATCGAACGCCGTAAGCTGCTGAAAGCGCTGGGCGCGAACCTGGTGCTGACTGAAGGCGCGAAAGGGATGAAAGGCGCGATTCAGAAAGCGGAAGAAATCGTCGCCAGTAACCCGGAAAAATATCTGCTGCTGCAACAGTTCAGCAACCCGGCTAACCCGGAAATTCACGAAAAAACCACCGGCCCGGAAATCTGGGAAGATACCGACGGACAGGTTGACGTTTTCATTGCAGGCGTGGGCACCGGCGGTACGCTGACCGGCGTGTCTCGCTATATTAAAGGCACAAAAGGCAAAACGGATCTGATTTCCGTCGCCGTTGAACCTACCGACTCCCCGGTTATCGCTCAGGCGCTGGCCGGTGAAGAGCTGAAGCCAGGCCCGCATAAGATCCAGGGGATCGGCGCTGGTTTCATCCCGGGCAACCTCGATCTGAAGCTGATCGATAAAGTCGTCGCGATTACGAATGAAGAAGCCATCTCCACCGCGCGTCGCCTGATGGAAGAAGAAGGTATTCTGGCCGGGATCTCTTCCGGTGCAGCGGTTGCCGCAGCGCTGAAACTCCAGGAAGATGAAACCTTTACCAATAAGAATATTGTGGTTATCCTACCGTCTTCGGGTGAACGCTATTTGAGCACGGCGTTGTTCGCAGATCTCTTCACTGAGAAAGAACTGCAACAGTAATGCCAGCGCGTTAAAATTGTGTAAAAAAGCACCCTTTTGGGTGCTTTTTTGTGGTGCACGTCAAACTTTTACCCCCCCTGGCATTGCTTCACCTCCGTAGGTCTGGTATTTAACCATCATATTTATTTTGAGCCGCGAAATTATTCATTACAGCTTTTCCTGTGCTGAATCGATTTTATGATTTGGTTCAAATCCTGCTTTCGCGGCATAATGTTTAATGATAAGCGAAACGTCAAAGGCCAGAAGCGTCTGCGTCGGAAGGTTTGTCGCCGATGGTAGTGCTGATTTTGTGGACGTCGCTTGAATTGAGTAATACAGGCTAAAGTGTAGCCACCAGGCTAGACTTTAGTTCCACAACACTAAACCTATAAGTTGGGGAAATATAATGTTCCAGCAAGAAGTTACCATTACCGCTCCGAACGGTCTGCATACCCGCCCTGCTGCTCAGTTTGTTAAAGAAGCGAAAGGCTTCACTTCTGAGATCACTGTGACTTCCAACGGCAAAAGCGCTAGCGCGAAAAGCCTGTTCAAACTGCAAACTCTGGGCCTGACTCAGGGTACTGTTGTCACCCTGTCCGCAGAAGGTGAAGACGAGCAGAAAGCAGTTGAGCATCTGGTTAAACTGATGGCTGAACTCGAGTAAGTTCAACGAGTTCTTTTAAATATCAGTCACAAGTAAGGTAGGGTTATGATTTCAGGCATTTTAGCATCCCCGGGTATCGCTTTCGGTAAAGCATTGCTGCTGAAAGAAGATGAAATTGTCATCGACCGGAAGAAAATTTCTGCCGATAAGGTTGAGCAGGAAGTTGAGCGTTTTCTGAACGGTCGCGCTAAGGCGTCCGCGCAGCTCGAAGCTATCAAAACTAAAGCTGGCGAAACTTTCGGTGAAGAAAAAGAAGCCATCTTCGAAGGGCATATCATGCTGCTCGAAGATGAGGAGCTGGAGCAGGAAATCATAGCCCTGATTAAAGATAAGAACATGACGGCTGATGCAGCTGCGCATGAAGTTATCGAAGGTCAGGCGACTGCCCTGGAAGAACTGGATGATGAATACCTGAAAGAACGTGCGGCTGACGTACGTGACATCGGTAAGCGCCTGCTGCGCAACATCCTGGGTCTGGCGATTATTGACCTGAGCGCGATTCAGGACGAAGTTATCCTGGTTGCCGCTGACCTGACGCCGTCAGAAACCGCACAGCTGAACCTGAAAAAGGTGCTGGGTTTCATCACTGACGTCGGTGGCCGTACTTCCCACACTTCCATCATGGCGCGTTCCCTGGAACTGCCAGCGATCGTGGGTACCGGTAGCGTCACCACTCAGGTGAAAAATGGCGACTATCTGATTCTGGATGCCGTAAACAACGTGGTTTACGTCAACCCAACCAACGAAGAAATTGACAAGCTTCGTGCCGTTCAGGAGCAGGTTGCTTCTGAGAAAGCCGAACTGGCAAAACTGAAAGATCTGCCGGCAATCACCCTTGATGGCCACCAGGTTGAAGTTTGTGCCAACATCGGTACCGTGCGTGATATCGACGGTGCTGAGCGTAACGGCGCTGAAGGTGTTGGTCTGTACCGCACCGAATTCCTGTTCATGGACCGCGACGCGCTGCCAACTGAAGAAGAACAGTTTGCTGCGTACAAAGCCGTTGCTGAAGCCTGTGGCTCTCAGGCGGTGATTGTTCGTACCATGGATATCGGCGGCGATAAAGAGCTGCCGTACATGAACTTCCCGAAAGAAGAGAACCCGTTCCTGGGCTGGCGTGCCGTGCGTATCGCGATGGATCGTAAAGAGATCCTGCGTGACCAGGTACGCGCCATCCTGCGTGCTTCCGCTTTCGGTAAGCTGCGCATCATGTTCCCGATGATCATCTCCGTTGAAGAAGTGCGTGCACTGAAGAAAGAGATCGAGATCTACAAACAGGAACTGCGTGACGAAGGTAAAGCGTTTGACGAGTCAATCGAAATCGGCGTGATGGTGGAAACACCGGCGGCGGCGACAATTGCGCGTCATTTAGCCAAAGAAGTTGATTTCTTTAGTATCGGCACCAATGATTTAACGCAGTATACTCTGGCAGTTGACCGTGGTAATGATATGATTTCACATCTTTACCAGCCAATGTCGCCGTCTGTCCTCAACTTGATCAAGCAAGTTATTGATGCTTCTCATGCTGAAGGCAAATGGACTGGCATGTGTGGTGAGCTTGCAGGCGACGAACGTGCTACACTTCTGTTGCTGGGGATGGGTCTGGACGAATTCTCTATGAGCGCCATTTCCATCCCGCGCATTAAGAAGATTATCCGTAACACGAACTTCGAAGATGCGAAGGTGTTAGCAGAGCAGGCTCTTGCTCAACCGACAACGGACGAGTTAATGACGCTGGTTAACAAGTTCATTGAAGAAAAAACAATCTGCTAATCCACGAGATGCGGCCCAATTTACTGCTTAGGAGAAGATCATGGGTTTGTTCGATAAACTGAAATCTCTGGTTTCTGATGATAAAAAAGACACCGGAACCATTGAGATCATTGCACCGCTCTCTGGTGAAATCGTCAACATCGAAGACGTACCGGATGTAGTGTTTGCTGAGAAAATCGTTGGTGATGGCATTGCTATCAAACCGACCGGCAACAAAATGGTTGCGCCGGTTGACGGCACCATCGGTAAAATCTTTGAAACCAACCACGCTTTCTCTATCGAATCCGATAGCGGCATCGAGCTGTTCGTTCACTTCGGTATCGACACCGTTGAACTGAAAGGCGAAGGTTTCAAACGTATCGCGGAAGAAGGCCAGCGCGTGAAAGTTGGCGACACCGTTATCGAGTTCGATCTGCCGCTGCTGGAAGAGAAAGCCAAGTCTACCCTGACCCCGGTTGTAATCTCCAACATGGACGAGATCAAAGAGCTGACCAAGCTTTCCGGTAGCGTTACCGTGGGTGAAACTCCGGTGATTCGCATTAAGAAGTAATTCTTAACCGCATATAAAAATGGCGCCGATTGGCGCCATTTTTTTGCCTGTAGGCCTGATAAGCGCAGCGCCATCAGGCAATATGCCATACGATTGCCGGATGGCGGCGCAAGCGCCTTATCCGGCCTACCAATTTTACAGCTGCGAGGTCACCGGGCGAAAGCACGGCTCGCGCATCAGGATTTTCATCCCCTCCGGGCCACTTTCCAGTATCCGACGTTCGGAATCGGACACCTGCAGCTCACATTGATAACCACCGGTGACGCCGAACATCGCACGCGCGACGCAGGCATCCTCCAGCGCATTTTGCCCACTGGTATCAAAATGGCCCACCAGACGCCCGTTATGGCGAATAACCAGACGGTAGCTCTTCATCGCACCTCCTCTGCCGGCGGCAGAATTAATTCATCGCAGCCGCATTTCTGCGTCCAGCTCATCACCTCAAGCACCCGCTGTGCCGCATCATGGGCGGCATCGGACAGCGTTTTTTTCTGCACAATGCCGCTAATCAGCTCGGCGCAGAACAGATCGCCAGTGCCTTTTAAGTCCGTTTCCAGACGTGGATGGTCAATGATGGCCGTAGATTCCGCGGTCACTACCGCCACCGTAATATTTTCTGTCGTCTGGCCCGGCGCGCTGGTGATCACCACCCATTTTAGCGTCTCAGATAACAGTGATTGCGCTGCCGCAATCGCCTCATTCAACGTGCCACAGGGCTTACCGCTGAGCATTTCCAGCTCGAATACGTTCGGCGTTAGCCCCTGCGCCAGCGGCAACAGGTGCGTACGATAGGCCTCTGGAATTTCTGCCTTCACATACATCCCGCTGTCGACATCGCCAATTACCGGGTCGACCAGAATGCAGATATCCGGATGCGTGATCTTCACCATTTTCAGCCACTGCGCCAGCAGCGCAATTTGCTCAGCGCTGCCCATATAGCCGGTGGTCACGGCCTTCAGCTCGCGCAACGCGTCACGTTCATTCAGTGCGGTGAGATAACCGCCAAACCATTCGCCGGGAATAATTCCACCGTAGAACGTCTCGTAATGCGGCGTGTTGCTGAACAGCACCGTTGGCACCGCGGTGACCCGTAGGCCATGCGCTTTTATGGCCGGAACGGCAATGCTGTTGCCGACGCTGCCGTAAACCACCAGAGACTGCACCGCAACGATATCCGTTTGCAGCGCGCGGTGCGTATCGTTGAAGAGCACCGACTGTATTTCACTATCCTGCCCCATCTCCTTCTCCTCATGACTCTGGACAGCGGGCGAGCGCCTCACTATTATCGTCATATGCTAAAATTCATTTTGTCATAGGTCAATAATGATCGACGGAAAAAGCGCCAACGAAATCTTTGACAGTATTCGTCAGCATATCACCAGCGGCCAACTGGCGAAGGGTGAAACGCTGCCGCCGGTCAGGGAACTGGCTGCAAGACTGGGGGTAAACCGTAATACGGTGGCGTCTGCCTACAAACGGCTGGTGACCTCAGGGCTGGCGCTAAGCCTGGGACGCAACGGCACCGTTGTGAAAGAGACACCTGCGCCAACGGCACTGGAAGGTGGGAATCCGCATACGCCGCTCACCGATCTTTCCAGCGGCAATCCGGCGACGACCAGATTACCTGACCTGGCGCGTTATCTTTCGCACATCAGCCGCACGCCACGCCTTTACGGTGATGCACCGGTGTCTCCAGCGCTGTATGACTGGGCGCTGGAATGGATGCAGGATGCCATGCCCGCCGCCGGCGATATCGACCTGACCAACGGCGCGGTGGATGCCATTGAGCGCCTGCTCTGCGCGCACTTGCTCCCCGGCGACAGCGTGGTTGTGGAAGACCCCTGCTTTCTCAGCAGCATTAGCATGCTGCGCTACAGCGGTTTTAATGCCAGCCCGGTAGAGATTGATGGCGAAGGACTGGTGGCAGAAAAGCTTGAACTGGCACTCGCCAAAGGCGCGCGCGCGGTGATTTTAACGCCACGCGCCCACAACCCCACAGGCTACAGCCTGAGCGCCGCTCGCGCCGCCGCTATCCAGCAGGTGCTGAGTCGCTACCCGCAGGTACTGGTTATTGTCGATGACCACTTTGCGCTGCTGTCGTCCGCGGCCTGGCATCCGGTACTGACGCCGCAAACCCAGCATTGGGCCGTGGTTCGCTCAATGTCTAAAACGTTAGGCCCGGACCTGCGGCTGGCTTTTGTCGCCAGCGACCCGGCCACGTCAGCCAGGCTAAGACTACGGCTTAACGCCGGTAGCCAATGGGTCAGCCATCTGTTACAGGATCTGGTTTACGCTTGCCTGACGGACGAAGCCTACCAACGTACTCTCACCGAATCCCGCCTGTTTTATGCTGGCCAACAGCAGAAACTGGCTGAGGCACTGGGCCGCCACGGTGTAGACGGCGTGCTTCAGGGGGACGGCCTGAACCTATGGCTACCGCTTGCAACCCCCAGTCAGCGTACAGCGTTTGCGCTGGCAAAAGCTGGCTGGCTGGTCCGCGAAGGTGAAGCGTTTGGCGTCAACGCGCCCGCGCACGGCCTGCGTATCACCCTTTCAACCCTTAACGACAACGACATCAATCGTCTGGCGTCCGATATTTATCATGCGCTTATCCTCTGACAGGAGAACATCCATGCGCGTCCATTTTGTGCTTCACGAATCGTTTGAATCCGCAGGCGCTTACCTCCCCTGGGCCGAGTCTCGCGGCCACGACGTTAGCTGGACTCACGTCTATCGGTATGAAAGCGTCCCCGACAACGCTGACGGCTTTGATATGCTGGTGGTGTTCGGCGGACCTCAGTCGCCACGTACTACACTTGCCGAGTGCCTCTACTTTGATTCACAAGCCGAGCAGCGGTTGATTCGTCAGGCGATAGACGCCGGGCGCACCGTCGTCGGCATCTGCCTGGGTTCGCAGCTGATTGGTGAAGCGCTCGGCGCAGCCGTTTGTCAGAGCCCGGAAAAAGAGATTGGTCACTACCCGATTATCCTCACCGCAGCAGGCCAACAGCACCCGCTGTTCAGCCACTTTGGCTCACCGCTCACCGTCGGCCACTGGCACAACGACATGCCGGGCTTAGCCGCCGGAACGGTCATTCTGGCCGAAAGTGATGGCTGTCCACGTCAGATCGTACAATATGGCGATAAGGTGTACGGCTTCCAGTGCCATATGGAATTTACCGCCGAGGCGGTTGAAGGGCTGATTCAACACTCTGAACAGGAGTTGGCTGAGGCCAAAGGCAAGCCATTCATTCGCTCAGTAGATGAGATGCGTACCCATGATTATCGTGAAATGAACCAAAAACTGTGGGAATTTCTTGATAAGCTGACCCAATCGCCCTCCAGTTCGTCTACGGCGCAGCGCCCCCGGGATCGCACACGGTTATAAGGAGAATACATGCCAGCATCATCGCTAAGAGCCGTTATCGAAGCCTGCGACCGCGCCATCTCGCAGGAAGACTACGCCACGTTGATGGAATACTATGCCGACGACGCCACCCTGGTCGTCAAGCCGGGGATGGTAGTCAGTGGCAAGGAAAACATCCGCAAAGCGTTTATCGCCATCGCTGATTACTTTCAGCATCGACTGGTGGTAACGCAGGGTCGTATGGAGATTATTGAAGGGGGCGATAACGCGCTGGTGATTATGGAAACGCGGTTAGATATCCCGCTCGCCGAAGGGGGCACGACACAGGTCACGCGCCGTGCGACCTACGTGTTTCGCCAGCAGGAAGGGCGTTGGCTGTGCACGGTAGACAACTCCTACGGCACCGACCTGCTGGATAGTCCTGCGGTTTAGATCCCCGCCCCCTGGCTGAAGTGCTCTTCGCCAAACACGCCGGTAGACAGGTAGCGATCGCCGCGATCGCAGATGATCGCTACCACCACAGCTCCCGGATTCTGTTCCGCTACGCGAATCGCGCCGGCAACCGCGCCACCGGAACTGACGCCGCAGAACACCCCTTCTTTTACCGCCAGCGCGCGCATGGTATTTTCCGCGTCGTTCTGGTGAATATCCAGCACCTGGTCCACCAGGCTGGCGTTGAAAATCCCTGGCATATACTCGGCAGGCCAGCGGCGAATGCCCGGAATGCTGCTGCCCTCTTCCGGCTGTAGGCCAACGATGGTGACTGCTTTCTCCTGTTCGCGCAGAAAACGCGACACGCCGGTAATGGTGCCGGTGGTGCCCATGCTGGAAACAAAATGGGTGATACGCCCTTCTGTTTGCTGCCAGATTTCCGGGCCGGTGGTGGTGTAGTGTGCGTACGGGTTGTCCGGATTGTTGAACTGATCCAACAGCTTGCCTTCACCGCGTTGGGCCATCTCCAGCGCTAAATCGCGGGCGCCTTCCATCCCCTGTTCTTTGGTCACCAGAATCAATTCGGCGCCGTAGGCACGCATCGCCGCACGGCGTTCCTGGCTCATGTTATCCGGCATCAGCAGCTTCATGCGGTAGCCTTTC
Source organism: Kluyvera sp. (assembly GCF_965301105.1). Taxonomy (NCBI): domain Bacteria; kingdom Pseudomonadati; phylum Pseudomonadota; class Gammaproteobacteria; order Enterobacterales; family Enterobacteriaceae; genus Kluyvera; species Kluyvera sp. The sequence continues at coordinate 159,658 of NZ_CBDKZX010000002.1, read as the reverse complement.
AGCGCGGCAATCATCGCCAGTGCAATACCGGTATTTCCGCTGGTGGCTTCAATCAGTACGTCGCCCGGTTTAATTTCACCACGCTTTTCCGCCTCGACGATCATCGACAGCGCCGCGCGGTCTTTTACCGACCCTGCCGGGTTGTTACCTTCCAGTTTGATCCAGATTTCGCTGCCGTTTTCCGGCCCCAGACGCTGCAATTTGACCAGCGGCGTGTTGCCGATCGTTTGTTCTAATGTATTCACTTCTGCTGTCCAATAAAAAACCCGGCAGCGTTTTGCGTACCGGGCCGTCGGCCGGGCAAGCGTAGCGCCCCCCGGCAAAACCACGTGCGATTAAGCTATCAGGCCGTTTCGGCCAGAGCAAGCGTCTCATGGGATTCGATCCGCTCGTCACCATGATACAAACGCGCGTTCTGTAAGCCGACAAACAGACGCTCGCCGCGCAGCGGCGCGTCGTCACCGCGCATCACCACGGTTAGCGGATCGTGATACCACCCCAGCGGCTGCACGACTAATTGGGTGTAGTGCCCTTTCGGGCTAGCTTCCAGCACCTGCACTGGCAGCGGCGAATCGAGGCTGGTGCGACGGCTGACATCCACTTCCCACGGACGCAGGAACAAATCCACGGGCCCCTGATAAGATGGCGTGTAGCCTAGCGGCCAGCGGTGCGCGCCGACGTGGAACTGCCCGCCGCGCACGATACCCTGCAGACGGTTCACTTCGCCCATAAACTCCAGCACGAAGCGCGTAGCTGGCTCGCGCCATACCTGATCCGGCTCGTCGGCTTGTTCAATATTGCCCTGGCTCATCACCACCACGCGGTTAGCAACTTCCATCGCCTCCTCCTGGTCGTGGGTGACGAACACGCTGGTGAATTTCAGCTCTTCATGCAGCTGGCGCAGCCAGCGACGCAGCTCTTTACGCACCTGCGCATCCAGCGCGCCGAACGGTTCATCGAGCAGTAAAATTTGTGGCTCCACCGCCAACGCGCGGGCCAGCGCCACACGCTGCTTTTGCCCGCCGGAAAGCTGCGCCGGATAGCGATCGGCAAGGTGCGCCAGTTGCACCATCTCCAGCAGTTTGGTCACTTTCGCTTTAATGGTGGCGGCATTGGGTCGTTCACGACGCGGCAGCACCGTCAAACCGAAAGCAATGTTGTCAAACACCGTCATATGGCGGAACAGCGCGTAGTGCTGGAACACGAAACCCACCTTACGATCGCGCGCATGCAAGCGACTGACGTCAGTGCCGTGGAAACGGATGTGCCCACTGGTCTGGTGCTCCAGCCCGGCGATAATACGCAGCAGCGTGGTTTTCCCGGAGCCAGAGGGCCCCAACAGCGCGACCATCTGGCCGGAAGGGATATCCAGAGAGATATCATTCAGCACCTGGGTGCGACCAAAAGATTTCTTAATATTGGCAATCTCAATGCTCATGATTTCCCTCCTGTTGCGCGCGTTTTTCTTGATTATGCAAACGCCACTGCAACGCACTCTTTAAAAACAACGTCAGAATCGCCATCAGGGTCAGCAGCGCCGCTGCGGTAAAGGAACCGACGGCGTTGTAATCCTGTTCAAGCAGTTCAATCTGTAACGGTAAGGACAGGGTCTCGCCGCGAATTGAGCCGGAAACCACCGATACCGCGCCGAACTCGCCGATAGCGCGAGCGTTGGTCAACACCACGCCGTACAGCAGCGCCCAGCGAATATTCGGTAACGTTACGCGTCTGAACATTTGCCAGCCGGACGCACCAAGCAGAATCGCCGCTTCATCTTCCTGACTACCCTGGCTGAGCATCACCGGGACCAGCTCGCGAACCACAAACGGACAGGTGACGAAGATGGTCACCAGCACCATGCCCGGCCAGGCAAACATAATTTGCAGGTTGTGTGCTTCCAGCCAGCCGCCGAGCGGACCGTTGGAGCCGTAAAACAGCAGATACACCAGACCCGCCACGACCGGCGAGACCGCAAACGGGATGTCCAGCAGCGTCAGCAGCAACTGACGGCCCGGGAAGTCAAAACGCGTCACCAGCCAGGCGAGCAGCACGCCGAATACCAGGTTTACCGGCACGGTAATCAGCGCAATCATCACCGTCAGCCAGATGGCGTGCAGCATGTCCGGGTCGGCCAGGTTTTGTAATACCGGCATTAATCCTTTGCTGAACGCCTGGATGAAGATATAAATCATCGGCACCAGCAGGATAAGGGCCGAAACCAGTACCCCGGTACCTATCAGAAACCATTTGCCCCAGTTAAAGCGGGGCGCGTCATAACGCTTCAATTGAGTCACTTCCGCCATTAATGACCTACCACACGCCGACCAAAGCGACTTTGCAAAGTATTGATGGTGAACAACAGCAGCAGAGAGGCTGCAAGGATCACCGAAGCAATCGCACTCGCCGCCGGATAATCAAACTCCTGCAGGCGAATAAAGATCATCAGCGAGGTCACTTCCGTCTTCCATGCGATGTTGCCAGCGATAAATATCACCGCGCCAAACTCGCCGAGGCTACGCGTAAAGGACAGCGCCACGCCCGCCAACAGCGCCGGAGACAGCTCCGGCAGCACCACTTTACGGAAGCTCTGCCAACGCGTTGCGCCCAGGGTTTCTGCCGCTTCTTCATACTCCGGGCCTAATTCCTCCAGCACGGGCTGCACGGTACGCACCACGAACGGGATACTGGTAAACGCCATTGCCACCGCGATGCCGATCCAGGTATAGGTCACCTTGATATCAAACTTCGCCAGCCATTCGCCGTACAAACCGTTCACCGAGAACAGCGATGCTAACGTCAGGCCAGCCACTGCCGTCGGCAGCGCGAAGGGCAGGTCCATCAAGGCATCCAGCAACGTGCGGCCAGGAAAACGGTAGCGCGTTAAAATCCACGCCATCAGCAAACCAAATACGCCGTTAAAGATAGAGGCGACAAATGCCGACAACAGCGTCACCTTATAGGCGGCGACCACCTGCGGGTTGCTGATCACCTCCCAATACTGCGACCAGCTCATCTCAGCGAGCTGCATCACCAGCGCGCTGAGCGGCAGTAACAGAATCAAACAGACAAACAGCAGACTGGTGCCGAGGCTTAAGGTAAAGCCCGGCAGCACACGCCTGGAGGAAACAGCAAACATTACTTACGCCCCGCCGCTAACAGCTTGTCTAACTCGCCACCGCTGGCGAAGTGCGTCTTCATCACTTCCGGCCAGGCACCAAACTTGTCCTCCACGCGGAACAGATCGGTCTGCGGGAATTTATCTTTCAGCTTGTCCATCACCTGCGGGTTATTCACGCGGTAGTAGTAATCGGTGATGATGGTCTGCGCCTGCGGGCTGTACAGATAGTTCAGGTAAGCCTTCGCCGCCTTCTCGGTACCGTTGGCCTTCACGTTTTTATCCACCCATGCCACCGGGAACTCCGCAAGAATATTGACCTTTGGCACCACCACTTCAAAGCCCTGTGCTTCATACTGTTTGCGGATGTTGTTCACTTCGGATTCGAAAGTGATCAGCACATCGCCCAGACCACGCTCCACGAAAGTGGTGGTTGCGCCACGGCCGCCGGTATCAAACACTTCGACGTTTTTCAGGAACTGGGTCATAAACTGCTCGGTTTTCGCTTTATCGCCACCGTCAGCTTGATCCGCCGCGCCCCACGCCGCCAGGTAGGTATAGCGCGCGTTACCGGAGGTTTTCGGGTTCGGGAAAATCAGCTTCACGTCCGGGCGCACCAGATCATTCCAGCTGTGGATATTCTTCGGGTTGCCCTTACGTACCAGGAACGCCATGGTCGAATAGAACGGCGAGCTGTTATTCGGCAAACGCGCCTGCCAGTCCGCCGGAATCAGGTTGCCCTTGTCATGCAGAATCTGCACGTCGGTTACCTGGTTATAAGTTACAACGTCTGCTTTTAAGCCCTGCAGAATTGCCAGCGCCTGTTTGGAAGAACCGGCATGGGACTGCTTGATTGTCAGTTTGTCCCCCCCATTCTCCTGCGCCCACTGCTGCTCAAACGGCGTATTCAGGGCGGCAAACAGCTCGCGGGAAACGTCATAGGAGCTGTTCAACAGTTCCGTCGCCTGCGCCTGAGCCATCAGCAGCACAGATGCCGCCAGTGTCAGGTATCCTTTTTTCAGTAACTTAATCGCCATTGCGCACCCTATAGTGTGAGGACTTTCTGAGCATCAGTGTATTTATAACGGGTACTAAAGGAGTAACGGTTTTATATACCGTTTAGTGATTTGGAAGTTGAAAAGGGAATAAGCGGCGAATGCGACTTTCTGGAGCACAATTCCAGAATCGTAACTGCATTCTGACAAAGCGCAAACATGCGGGCAAAGTGCCAGATATGGAGAATACGTTTGGTTTTGCTCGTCAGCTCAGACAAAGGCTGACACCAGAGGAACGCCGGTTATGGTATCAATTGCGGGATCGCCGATTTGCGCGGTTTAAGTTTCGCCGCCAGCATCCGGTTGGGCCGTTTATTCTTGATTTTGCCTGCTGTGCGGCACATCTTGCCGTCGAGTTGGATGGGGGGCAGCATGATGAAAGAAGCGGGTACGATGCGCGGAGAACAGCGTGGCTTGAGCGACAAGGATGGAGAGTGCTGAGATTCTGGAATAACGAATTGATAGACAATGAAGAGGCTGTGTTGGCGCAGATTCTGGAGGCTCTGGTGTCGCAATTACCCTCACCCCGGCCCTCTCCCTGAGAGGGAGAGGGTGAAAAACGAGCCTGACCATCAGTTTCGTTACATCAAACCGCATCAAACGGTCCCCTCTCCCCCATGGGGAGAGGGTTAGGGTGAGGGGCGGCTCTGAATTACAACGCCACCAGCTTATCCAGCGAAGGCGCAAAGTAATACCCACCGGTCACCGGCTTAGTAAAGCGCAGCATTGCGTCACGCTTACCGTCGGTATCGCCAAACATGCTCAGCAACTGCTGTTCAATATTGTGCAAACGCGCGCAGTAAGCGCAGAAGTACAGGCCGTGCGTACCGCTGGCCGTGCCGTACGGCAGGCTCTGACGCACAATCTTCAGTCCTTTACCATCTTCTTTCAGGTCTACGCGAGTCAGGTGCGAGGTTTCCGGACGATCGTCGCCGTCGATCTCTTCGTTGGCTTCTTTGGTACGGCCAATCATCATTTCCTGATCCGGCACGCTCATGCGGTTAAGCTGCTTGAGGTTGTGCTCCCAGCGCTGCACGAAAACATAGCTGCCGCCCGCGTCGACGCCGTCTTTGATCACCGCCACTTCACGACGGGTTTCTTCACCGGCCGGGTTTTCAGTGCCGTCAACAAAGCCGCTCAGGTCGCGTTCTTCAACCCAACGGAAGCCGTGTACTTCTTCCTGCACGTCCAGCGAGTCGCCAAAAGCGGCCAGCGCGGCCTGGGCCACGGAGAAGTTCACGTCATGACGCAGAGAGAGGATGTGGATCAGTACGTCAAACTGCGTGGAAGGCGCCAGCCCCTTGCCATACTGAGGAAAATCTTTCAGTTCCTCAGCACCCACGCCGCCACTCAGCTCGCGCCATGTGTCGTGGCCAAACGCAACTACCGCGCCTAAATGCGCTTCCGGGAATTTATCCTGGAACGCCGCCAGCTTTTCGGCAAAAATTTTGCTGCCGGCACGCAGGGCGTTAACGTCCCCTTTCACATTGGCTTCAATCCAAATCGCCGCGCGGCAATGTTCCGGCAAAATGCCGCTCTGAACCTGAGACATCGCTCCTCCTGAAAATAAAATGCCACGACGTCGTGGCATAGAAAAACCTCACATATTGTACCCGCTTTTCACCGCAGCGGGTCAATTCAACATCAAATTTAGCGTCGCCAGATGATTTTCGATAGCGTCCAGTTTTTCAGCGCGTCGTCAGGTGGCATGAGGCCCTGCGGCCCCTGCCAGGTGCCGGAGAACTGATAGCTAATGTGCTGGCTGTCTTTCGCTTTACATTCCACGACGTTACTCTCGTCTCCGCTTGCGGCCTGGCAGTGACCATACGCTTTGTCGTAGAGCGTATTGAAGGCCGTGCCGACCTTCGCCCCGTCGGCGGCGACAATGCCGTCATCCAGCACATCAACACGACTGACGGTACCGCTGTCACCGTTGATGACCATTGCCACCTTGTCGCCACGCAGCGCTTCAAAATAGCGGACGATGTTGCCGTCATGCGCCTTCATGCCGCTACGCAGGCGGTAATCGCTGCCGAGTGCGTCGCTAATCGCCTGCTCGCTCAGCGCCGTGGTGCCGGTAATGCCGCCAACGCCCTGCTCAGTCACGCCTGCAGAAGATCCAAACCAGTTCCACGGATAGGCCGCCGACCAGTTAACCGAAGACAACGTTGAACAGCCGGTCAGCGCCAGCGGCAGTGCACACAAGAGTAAACGCAGCGATTTCATTCCTACTTCCTATAAATTCAAGTCAGGCCTATTGGAGTCCAGTAAACACAAAAAGTGCCGTTCAATCTGTGACATCACGAAAACAGGCGCGTAAACGTCGGTTGCTCAGCAGCCACCACAGAGCATAAATATCGAGAACCAGCAGGCTTACTCCAACGCCGGAGACGGCTTCGCCGCTGAGCCACAACCACGGCTGCCAAAACAGGAGAATCAACTGGGCCACAACTAACGCCGGATGAAGGAGACGCCATAAACGCGGGTAGACATGCCGCCGTCCGCTAAGCAAAAACGCCAGCACCGCCGGTACGCCGGGCAGCAGGCCAATCCAGAAGAGACTGTGGTCGGGGTAGAACAAATTCAGTAAGGCATCGCCCTGATCGCGGGAGGCGCCCGCCATCAGGAATAACACCCACGTCCGCGCTTGCAACAACAGCAGGCACCAGAACAGAAATGGCAAGCGCAGGCGACCCTGCGCATCGTAATCAGCGGGCGAGAAATCAGTACTCTTCATCTTCGATCAGGCGCTTTCCTAAGCTTTGGGCATCGGCGTGTTCATAGCCCAGGCGCTCGTACATGCCCAGCACCACATCGTTTTCTTCGCGCACCATAATCTGGATTTTCGGGCAGCCGCGAGCAATGAGTTTTTTCTCAAGACGGTTGAGCAACGCGTTGGCAATGCCGCGCCCGCGATACTCCGGGTGCACGCCGAGATAGTAGGCCGATCCGCGATGGCCGTCATAGCCGCCCATGATGGTGCCAACCACTTCGCCGTTCACTTCCGCCACCAGAAACAGGCTGACGTCATGATTCACCTTCCGTTCGATGTCCATCTCAGGATCGTTCCATGGTCTCAGCAGATCGCATCGCTCCCACAGGGTGATGACCTCTTCAAAGTCCGACTGGCGAAAAACGCGTATCTCCATGGTATTGCCCACCTTTTCAGGTTTAAAAACAGTGATTATGGCGTGAACGGCCAATTTAGCCAATATCTGACGCGGCACAGTGAAAAAAATGGCATAATAAGGTACAGACACGTATTGAAATGAAAAGTAAAACAATTCTCATCGCGAACAGTCGTAACCAAAATCGCGATACGATATAACATACAGATTCTTGTTTTTACAACTCAGGCCGGAATGAGCACGTTTAAACCTTTAAAAATACTGACTTCGCGCCGTCAGGTGCTAAAAGCCGGATTGGCTGCGCTCACGCTGTCGGGAATCGCGTCTCAGGCAGCCGCGAAAGACACAACATTAAAAACCAGCAATGGTCACAGCAAACCGGCGAAAAAGTCATCGAATCGCCGACTGGTCATGTTGGACCCAGGCCACGGCGGTATTGATACCGGCGCAATTGGCCACAACGGTTCCAAAGAAAAGCACGTCGTACTGGCGATTGCTAAAAACGTGCGCGCCATTTTGCAGAAAAACGGTATCGACGCCAAACTGACCCGTTCAGGCGACACCTTTATTCCGCTGTACGATCGGGTTGAGATTGCCCACAAGCACGGCGCGGACCTGTTTATGTCGATCCACGCCGATGGTTTTACCAATCCGTCCGCTGCGGGCGCGTCGGTGTTTGCCCTCTCCAACCGCGGGGCCAGTAGCGCCATGGCAAAATATCTGTCAGACCGTGAAAACGCCGCCGATGAACTGGCGGGTAAAAAGGCCAAGGATAAAGACCATCTGCTCCAGCAGGTGCTGTTCGATCTGGTGCAAACCGATACCATCAAAAACAGTCTCACGCTCGGCTCGCACGTGCTGAAGAAAATCAAGCCCGTGCATAAGCTGCACAGCCGCAGCACTGAACAAGCCGCGTTCGTGGTGCTGAAGTCGCCGTCGATCCCGTCGGTGCTGGTGGAAACCTCGTTTATCACCAACCCGGCGGAAGAAAAACTGCTGGGTACCGCCGCGTTTCGCCAGAAAATAGCCGATGCCATTGCTTCTGGCATCATCAGCTACTTCCACTGGTTCGATAACCAGAAAGCCCACGCGAAGCGCCGCTGATGAAGATTAACGTAGAGCAGGTCAAAGCCTTTCTGCTCGGGCTACAGGACGATATTTGTCGGCAGCTTGAGCAGCTCGATGGCAGCGCATTTATTGAAGATAGCTGGCAGCGTGAAGCCGGCGGCGGTGGCCGCAGCCGAGTGTTGCGCGACGGTGCACTGTTTGAGCAAGCGGGCGTGAATTTCTCCCACGTACACGGCGACGCCATGCCCGCTTCCGCCACGGCGCACCGTCCGGAGCTGACAGGACGTAGCTTCGAAGCGATGGGCGTCTCACTGGTTATCCATCCGCGCAATCCGTATGTACCCACCAGCCACGCCAATGTGCGCTTTTTTATTGCTGAAAAGCCCGGTGCAGAGCCGGTGTGGTGGTTCGGCGGCGGTTTCGATTTAACCCCCTACTACGGCTTTAACGAAGACGCTGTGCACTGGCACACCGTCGCACGCGACCTGTGTCAGCCGTTTGGCGACGACGTCTACCCGCGCTACAAAAAGTGGTGCGACGACTACTTCTATCTTAAGCACCGTAACGAGCAGCGCGGCATTGGCGGCCTGTTCTTTGACGACCTGAATACCCCAGACTTTGCGCACTGCTTTGGCTTTATGCAGGCGGTGGGGAAAGGTTTTACCGACGCCTATCTGCCGATCGTCAAACGTCGTAAAGATATCGCCTACGGCGAACGCGAGCGTGATTTCCAGCTCTACCGTCGCGGGCGCTACGTTGAATTTAATCTGGTGTGGGACAGAGGCACGCTGTTTGGCCTGCAAACCGGTGGGCGCACAGAGTCGATATTAATGTCGATGCCGCCGCTGGTGCGCTGGGAGTATAACTACCAGCCGGATGAAAACAGCCCGGAAGCGGCGCTGAGCGAATTTATCAAAGTGAAAGACTGGCTTTCGTCAGCCTGATAAACGAAGCGCTATCAGGCATCACGAAAAAGCCCCAAAATGGGGCTTTTTTTGTTTTACAGCGGTTGGGTCTGGGCTTCAACCACCGCTAGCGCCACCATGTTGACGATGCGGCGAACGGAGGCGATCGGCGTCAGGATATGTACCGGTTTCGATACCCCCATCAGCACCGGCCCAACGGTCACCCCTTCAGAACTGGAAACGCGCAGCAGGTTATAGCTGATACGCGCAGCTTCCATATTCGGCATCACCAGAATATTCGCCGAACCTTTCAGCGGGCTATCCGGCATGCGGTCGTTACGGATGCTTTCAACCAATGCGGCATCGCCGTGCATTTCGCCATCAATCATCAGCTCCGGCGCGCGCGCCTTCACCAGCTCCAGCGCATCGCGCATTTTGCTGGCCGACGGGCAGTCGGAAGAGCCAAAGTTAGAGTGCGACAGCAGCGCCACGCGCGGCTCGATGCCGAAACGACGCACGCTTTCCGCCGCCATCAGGGTGATTTCAGCAATCTGCTCCGGTGTCGGATCGTTGTTGACGTAGGTATCGGCAATAAAGGTGTTACCGCTCGGCAGCAGCAGCGCGTTCATCGCGCCCGCGGTATGCACGCCGTCACGGTAGCCGAATAACGGGTTGATCACGCTGAAATGCTCATGGTAATCACCGATTGTACCGCAAATCATGCCGTCCGCTTCGCCGCGCTGCACCATGATTGAACCAATCGCGGTGGTATTACTGCGCATCTCGCGCTGCGCCTGTTCCTGCGTGATACCGCGACGCTTCATCAGGCTGTAGTATTCCTGCCAGTACTCTTTAAAGCGCGGGTCTGATTCGTTATTGACGATTTCAAAGTCGACGCCCGGCTTAATCTGCAAGCCCAACTTCTGCAGGCGCATCTCGATAACGCTCGGACGGCCAATCAGAATCGGCTTCGCCAGCCCCAGCGTGATAAGCTCCTGGGTGGCGTGCAGCACGCGGTTGTCTTCCCCTTCCGCCAGCACGATGCGCTTCGGCTCTTTACGTGCCTGCGAGAAGATAGGTTTCATAAACAGGTTGGTCTTGTAGACAAACTCGCTCAGTTTCTCGATGTAGGCGTCAAAATCGGCAATCGGGCGTTTTGCGACGCCGGAGTCCATCGCCGCTTTCGCCACAGCCGGGGCGATCTTAACGATCAGGCGCGGATCGAACGGTTTTGGAATAATGTAGTCCGGGCCAAAGCTCAGATCCTGATCACCGTAAGCGGAAGCCACCACTTCACTCTGCTCGGCGTGGGCCAGTTCAGCGATCGCGTGGACTGCCGCCAGCTTCATCTCTTCGTTAATCGCCGTCGCGCCAACGTCCAGCGCGCCACGGAAGATGAACGGGAAGCACAGCACGTTGTTCACCTGGTTCGGGTAGTCGGAACGGCCGGTGCAGATAATCGCATCCGGGCGCACTTCTTTTGCCAGCGGCGGCAGAATTTCCGGCTCCGGGTTCGCCAGCGCGAGGATCATCGGCGCGCGAGCCATTTTCTTCACCATCTCCTGGGTCAGCACTTTCGGGCCGGAGCAGCCAAGGAAGATGTCGGCGTCGGCAATCACGTCGTCCAGCGTGCGTTTGCCGTCATCCTTCACCGCGTAGGCGGCTTTGGTTTCCGCCATATTCGGCTCGCGGCCTTCATAGATCACGCCCTTCGAGTCGCAGACCACAATATTGTGTTTCTGCATCCCCAGCGCCACCAGCAGGTTCATACAGGCAATCGCTGCCGCGCCCGCGCCGGAGACCACCATGCGAACGTCAGAGATATTTTTCTCCACCACGCGCAGGCCGTTGAGGATGGCCGCAGTACTGATAATCGCGGTGCCATGCTGATCGTCGTGGAACACAGGAATGTTCATGCGCTCGCGCAGCTGCTGTTCAATGTAGAAACATTCCGGCGCTTTGATGTCTTCGAGGTTGATGCCGCCAAAGGTCGGCTCCAGCGCCGCCACGACATCGATAAATTTGTCCGGGTTGGTTTCATCCACTTCGATATCGAAAACGTCGATACCGGCGAATTTCTTGAACAAAACGCCCTTACCTTCCATTACCGGTTTACCGGCCAATGCGCCGATATTGCCTAAACCCAGTACGGCGGTACCGTTGGACACCACCGCTACCAGGTTACCGCGCGCGGTATATTTGTAGGCCGCCAGCGGATCTTTTTCGATCTCCAGACACGGCGCGGCAACGCCCGGCGAGTAGGCCAGCGCGAGATCGCGTTGGGTGGCGAGCGGCTTGGTCGGCGCTACCTGAATTTTGCCTGGAACGGGGAATTCATGGAAATCGAGGGCACTTTGTCTTAATTGGTCGTCCATTTAGGGTTCCTTTCACGTATCAAACTAAAAGGGTGAAGCGCAATTACGTCCTGATGCACTCCCGAAGGAAGCGCCTAGTATCGCCTGTGACCGCCCGGTAAACTTTGAAGGCCGCCATACTCTTGCGAACACGCCTTGCTTTGTTATTTATTTATGTCACTTATGTTATCAACTATCGATAGTAAGATCATGATTTCCGGATATGCTTTTTTGTTATGCCAGCCATAACCAAACGGCTATCGCCTTCCTCCATCCGGACGATGCAGGGGCAAGTCTACCATCCTGGGGAAACCGCCCTCGTTAAGCCATCATCTAAAATCGTTATATTAATCATGTTGTTGATACATTTTTATCAACATTGAAAAGACGCGGAGGGGCGGCTGCCCCTGGAGTGGAATCGTGAAAACGTTAACCGGAAACCCACTGTGTAGCCCAGGCGTCCGCTCCCTGCCAGTTGTCACACTGCGGTTGAGTGGCGTAACGCGCCAGGCGAAAGCGTTGTCCATCGAAGCGCCAGCGCGTCTGTGTACCGCAGTCGCCGAGGGCGCGTCCCTTCTCAAGCGTGATCAGTTCACGTGTATGTTCGTTAAACGTCAAATTCACCAGTTCAATATCACGCCCTTCCTTACCGGAAGGCAGGAACGGCAAACGCAGGCGAATCGGCGTGGTGGCAAACGGCTTTTTGCGCGACGCCAGCCAGGCACGATAGATAGTGTTGTAGGCCCCGGATTCACAGCTGGTCATGATCAGCGCTTTATCGTCACTTAACGCGGTCACCCACACTTCACGCCGCAGCGGATCCAGCGAACACTGCACGTTGTTCATCCGCCAGGTGGCGAAATCGAGCAGGTCGTTGTATTCATCGCGACCGAGCGGCGTCGGCGCAGGGCTAACTTTTGCGACGGTCTTCAGCGGCGGAGCGGGCGGCACGCTCAGCGGCGGCTCGTCGCCTTTACGGATCCACGCGGTTTCATTACCCACGCGTTTCTGTTGGGCATCGATAAACAGCAACGCCGCCTTCAGCCCCTGTAACGACATCACCTGCACGCCCTTCGACAGCGTAATGGCCTGAGCATCCTGAATTTGTTGCAGGAAGGCGTCTATGGTGACGCTATCGCCGGTCGACAGCCATTTCGGCTGTATTTTCCAGTGCTCGCCGCTGAGCTTTAGCTGCTTCCCATCAAGCAGCAACCGAGGTTCGATCGCCGGGACCGCCGCCACCGGGTTAACCAGCCCGCCCAACTCAATACGCAGTTGGGCATCGGTGTGCGCCCCGGCGCTGCGGCTGAGGGTCATCACCAGACCATAGTGCAGGCCAACGTTACGGGTCACACAGAAATTCTGGTTATTACAGGTCACCAACCAGTCGGAAAAAAGCTGCTGCGTCGGCGCCGCCCACGTCAACGACGTCGGGAGCCACCCGATGCAGAAGAAAAAAAGGAGAATGCGGTAACGCATGGACGGTACAACCCCAGAAGAAAAAAGCATCAACTTACCGGGGCTATCCTGGAGGACGAAGCGGTAGCGCTCAATCGGATTTATCGGATTGAGCCGGCCACAAAATTACGCCATCAGGCCTGAACCTTGCAGATACTGGAGTAAAATCACCGTCTTACCATCGCAAATTTCACCAGTGCGAATCATCTCAATTGCACAGGTGAACGGCAGCTCCAGCACATCAATATCTTCATCATCCACGCCGCCGCCCGCGTTATCGCGCAGACGATCGTCGTATTCGGCAATAAAGAAGTGGACGATTTCGGTCACGCCGCCCGGCGACATATACAGCTGAAACACTTTACGCACGTTGTTGACCTGATAGCCGGTCTCTTCGATAGCCTCTTTGCGAATGCACGCTTCCGGCTCGTCGTCGTCGAGCAACCCGGCGCAGGTTTCAATCAGCATGCCGTTGGCATTACCGTTCACCCAGGTGGCGACACGGAACTGACGCACCAGCACCACGCTCTGCTTCTGGCGGTTGTAGAGCAGCACCGTCGCGCCGTTGCCACGGTCGTAAACTTCGCGTTTGTGTTGCACCACTTCGCCATTTTTTTGGGTCAAATCGTAGGTAATATTGCGCAGGACGAAGTAGTTTTCGGACAGGATTTTATCTTTAATAACGTTGATATTAAGGGACATACAGGCTCCACGGCGATAACGCTTTCGCGTCATATTACGCCGTGAAGCCCGGGTATCGTCAATGCGCGCGGGTGATTTTCACGCCTAACCAGTCGAGGATCCCCTGCGCCGCATGACGGCCTTCGGCCATTGCGGTCACCACCAGATCGGCGCCACGCACCGCATCGCCACCAGCGAAAATTTTGGGATTCGAGGTTTGATAACGGTAGCGCGAAAGCACATTGGCGCGAATGCGTCCCCAGTCGTCAACCTCCACGCCCTGCGCGTTCAGCCACGGCATTCCGTGCGGATGGAAACCAAAGGCCATGATGACCGCATCAGCAGGCATCACAAACTCGCTGCCGGGAATCGGCGTCGGACGGCGGCGACCCTGAGCATCCGGCTCACCAAGCTCGGTGCGCAGGAAACGGACGCCGCACACGCGGCCCTCAGCATCCAGCTCCAGTGTGACGGGCTGAACGTTGAACTCAAACTCCGCCCCCTCTTCCTTCGCGTTTTTGACCTCTTTTTTCGACCCAGGCATGTTGGCTTCATCGCGACGATAGGCACAGGTGACCTTTTCCGCACCGTGACGCAGTGCGGTACGCACGCAGTCCATCGCCGTATCGCCACCGCCAAGCACCACCACGTTAAGCCCTTTGGTATTGATATACGGCTCCTCAGGCAACGCCTCGAGTCCCATCACGTTTTTCGTGTTCGCGATCAGGAACGGCAGCGCGTCATACACCCCCGGCGCATCTTCATTCGGCAGGTTCGCCTTCATGGAACGATAGGTGCCCACCCCGACAAACACGGCGTCGTACTCTTCCAGCAACCTGTCCAGGGTGATGTCTTTGCCGATTTCACAGTTCAGCTCAAAGCGAATCCCCATGTCGCTAAAGATTTCACGGCGGCGGGCCATCAGCGATTTATCCAGCTTGAATGCCGGGATGCCGAACGTCAGCAGTCCGCCGATTTCCGGATGGCGGTCAAACACGACCGGCTCCACGCCCTGACGCACCAGAATGTCGGCGCATGCCAGCCCGGCAGGCCCGGCGCCGACAATCGCCACTCGCTTACCGCTGCTGGCGACATTGCCGATATCCGGACGCCAGCCTTTGGCTAGCGCACGGTCGGAGATATAGCGTTCAATATTGCCAATCGTGACCGCGCCGTGCTCATCGCGAATCGTACAGGCGCCTTCGCAAAGGCGATCCTGCGGGCAGACGCGTCCCGTGATTTCCGGCAGCGGGTTGGTCTGATGCGACAGCTCTACCGCCGCGTCAATATCCCCGGCGTTGACCCGTTCGATCCACTGCGGAATATGGTTGTGCAGCGGACAGGTCCATTCGCAAACGCTATGCTCGCCACAGCTCAGGCAGCGTGCGGAAGCCTGTTGCGCCTGTTCGTGACGTAGCGGCAGATAAATTTCGCCGAAGCCGGTTTTACGGGCGGCAAGATTGAGTTTATCCGCTTCACCGCGAGCGGGTGTCTGCGCCATCTGCTGCACCTTGCTACGCTGAATCTTCGCAGCCGCCGCACGACTCTCGCTGTGCCACGGCTGCGCTTCGCGGCAGGCCGTTTGCAGGCGTCGGGTGCGCGCAATATCGCTCAGTTGCTGGCTGGTCATTAGCTGTAGGGCGTCCGCCGGGCAGTTTTCCACACAAGCCGGGCCTGCCGGGCGCTCGTGACAGAGATCGCATTTGTGGGCCGTGGCTTTTACACGCCCATCCTGAGTCGGCGCGAGAACAATTTGCATGGTGCCAAACGGACAGGCAACCGCACAGGATTTACAGCCGATGCACTTCGCCTGGTCGACCTGGATGGCGTCATCGACCTGGCGAATCGCGCCGTTCGGGCAGCTGCGTGCACAGGGGGCATCTTCACAATGATGGCAGGTAGCGGCCCCACGTTGATGGTTCATTTTGACGACCGTGATGCGCGGCATAAACTGCGACGCGTCGAGCACATGTTGCTCTCCGTTATGCGACATCACACAGGCAACTTCACACGCCCTGCATCCAATGCATTGTTGGCTATCTACCCTAATAAAACGGTTCATACTCGCTCAGCCTATGGTTAAAAAACCTTATATTTATAAGTCCTATTTATTAGCCGAGGAATCCCCGTACAGGCAATGTCCATTTGCCCAGAATCGGCGACTATTTGTCAGTAAGCTGTGGCAGATCAAAAAATTTCAGCTTAAATGAAATTACGTTTCAGGGGGCAGAAATCGGCTTGCGTAAGGATATGCAAACCGTTTCGCCAAAGCGGTATGATTATTTACATTATCTTCTTATTTTCTCCACGATTGCCGGGAGCCTTACGGCTACAGTGTTTGACGCAATTCAGTACGTAAAAAAAATGACCAACACGAGGTTCGGATCCTGATGGCGAATTTCTTCATCGATCGCCCCATTTTTGCCTGGGTGCTAGCAATCCTTTTGTGCCTTACCGGGACCCTGGCGATATTTTCATTACCGGTAGAGCAGTACCCAGACCTCGCGCCGCCGAACGTCCGCGTGACCGCCAACTATCCGGGTGCGTCCGCGCAAACGCTGGAAAACACCGTCACCCAGGTTATCGAACAGAACATGACCGGCATCGATAACCTGATGTATATGTCCTCTCAAAGCAGCGCCACCGGCCAGGCGTCAATCACGCTGAGCTTCGTCGCCGGCACCGACCCGGACGAAGCGGTACAGCAGGTACAAAACCAGCTGCAAACGGCAATGAACAAGCTGCCACAGGCGGTGCAGACGCAAGGCGTCACGGTACGTAAAACAGGCGATACCAACATTCTGACCATCGCCTTCGTCTCCACCGACGGCAGCATGGATAAGCAAGATATTTCCGACTATGTCGCCAGTAACATTCAGGACCCGCTCAGTCGCGTTGACGGCGTCGGCGACATTGACGCCTACGGTTCGCAATATTCCATGCGCATCTGGCTGGATCCGGCCAAGCTCAACAGCTATCAGTTAACCGCTTCCGACGTCACCAGCGCCATTAAATCGCAGAACGCGCAGATTGCCGTTGGGCAGCTTGGCGGAACGCCGTCGGTTGATAAGCAGGCGCTGAACGCCACCATTAATGCGCAATCGCTGCTGCAAACGCCACAGCAGTTCCGCGACATCACCCTGCGCGTTAACCAGGACGGCTCAGAAGTGACGCTCGGCGACGTTGCCACCGTTGAAATGGGCGCGGAAAAATATGACTATCTCAGCCGGTATAATCGCAACCCGGCGTCTGGCCTTGGCATCAAACTCGCCTCAGGGGCCAACGAAATGGCGACCGCCGAGCGCGTTATTCAGCGCCTGGACGAGCTAAAAGCCTATTTCCCGCATGGCCTGGAGTATAAAGTCGCCTACGAAACCACTTCCTTCGTCAAAGCATCGATCAAAGACGTGGTGAAAACGCTGCTGGAAGCCATCCTGCTGGTGTTCCTGGTGATGTACCTGTTCCTGCAAAACTTCCGCGCCACGCTGATTCCCACCATCGCCGTACCGGTGGTGCTGATGGGCACCTTCGCCATTCTCTACGCCTGCGGATACAGTATTAACACCCTGACGATGTTCGCCATGGTGCTCGCCATCGGGCTTCTGGTGGATGACGCCATCGTGGTTGTCGAGAACGTCGAGCGTATTATGAGTACCGAGGGGCTGACGCCAAGGCAGGCAACGCGTAAATCGATGGGCCAGATTCAGGGCGCGCTGGTGGGTATCGCGATGGTGCTGTCGGCGGTATTTATCCCGATGGCCTTCTTTGGCGGCACCACCGGGGCTATCTATCGTCAGTTCTCGATTACCATTGTTTCGGCGATGGTGCTGTCGGTACTGGTGGCGATGATTCTGACGCCCGCGCTGTGCGCCACCATTCTCAAACCCATTCATAAAGGCGAAGTGCACGGCACCAAAGGCTTCTTTGGCTGGTTCAACCGTAACTTCGATGCCAGCGCTCGCCGCTATGAGTCCGGCGTGGCGAAAATCCTCCACCGCAGCGTACGCTGGATGCTGATTTATGTGGTGCTGCTGGGCGGCATGGTGTTCCTGTTCCTGCGCCTGCCCTCCTCGTTCCTGCCGCTGGAAGACCGCGGTATGTTTACCACCTCGGTCCAGCTTCCGAGCGGCTCCACTCAGCAGCAAACGCTGAAAGTGGTGGAACAGGTTGAAGACTATTTCTTCAAAAACGAGAAGGACAATATCACCTCCATTTTTGCCACCATCGGTTCCGGCCCGGGTGGTAATGGGCAAAACGTTGCGCGCATGTTTGTACGCCTGAAAGACTGGGACGAGCGTGATAGCACCACTGGCACCTCGTTTGCCATTATCGAGCGCGCAACCAAAGCGCTGAACAAGATTAAAGAGGCGCGCGTCTACGCCAGCAGCCCGCCAGCCATCAGCGGCCTGGGCAGCTCTGCCGGTTTTGATATGGAACTGCAGGATCACGGCGGCGCCGGGCACGATGCGCTGATGGCCGCACGCGATAAGCTGCTGGAGTTGGCAGGACAGAGTCCGCAGCTCACCCGCGTGCGCCACAACGGCCTTGATGACAGCCCGCAGCTGCAGATCGATATCGATCAGCGTAAAGCGCAGGCGCTGGGCGTCTCTATCGACGATATCAACGACACGCTGCAAACCGCGTGGGGTTCGAGCTATGTGAACGACTTTATGGACCGTGGCCGCGTGAAGAAAGTGTACGTGCAGGCCGCCGCGAAGTACCGCATGCTGCCGGATGACATTAATCAGTGGTATGTGCGTAACAACGCGGGTCAGATGGTGCCGTTCTCGGCCTTCGCCACCTCACGCTGGGAAACCGGCTCGCCGCGCCTGGAGCGCTATAACGGTTATTCAGCCGTCGAAATTATCGGTGAAGCCGCGCCGGGCGTCAGTACCGGTACCGCAATGGACGTGATGCAGAATCTGGTCAAACAGCTGCCGACCGGTTTTGGTCTGGAGTGGACAGCAATGTCCTACCAGGAACGGCTCTCCGGCGCGCAGGCTCCTGCGCTATACGCCATTTCACTGCTGGTGGTGTTCCTGTGCCTGGCGGCGCTGTATGAAAGCTGGTCGGTGCCGTTCTCGGTGATGCTGGTGGTACCGCTGGGGGTGATTGGCGCGCTGCTGGCCACCTGGATGCGCGGGCTGGAAAACGACGTTTACTTCCAGGTGGGGCTGCTGACGGTTATCGGGCTCTCGGCGAAGAACGCCATTCTGATTGTTGAATTTGCCAATGAAATGAATGAGAAAGGCGAAGACCTGATGTCGGCGACTCTCGAAGCCTGCCGTCAGCGCCTGCGTCCCATCCTGATGACCTCGCTGGCGTTTATCTTCGGGGTTCTGCCCATGGCATTAACCACCGGCGCGGGTTCCGGCGGCCAGCATGCGGTGGGTACCGGCGTGGTTGGCGGGATGATCTCGGCAACGGTGCTGGCTATCTTCTTCGTACCGCTATTCTTTGTGCTGGTACGTCGTCGATTCCCGCTAAAAGAAAAGCCTGAATAAAAACAGAAAAGGCGACAGTCACTGTCGCCTTTTTATCTTTATGTTGAGCATTGACTCTGTACTGCAAACAACACCATCATGGTAATTGAAAGAACACAGCGCTTAATCACTCACCTGTCTGAAAATTATTTACGAAGCATCACTTCGATAAAATCTTTCCAGTTCCCCAGTTCACGTTCGATCATAACTACCTCTCTTATTATTATGCGTATATTACGTACAAATGTATGACCTGTGAATACGGTTAATCCGATTACTTTGATTGCCGCTGCCAACGATTGTTTACTGCTTAAGGCCACTATGGGCTGGAATGTTGACATTTAATGTGACGAACAGCAACATTCTGAAATAGTTATCAGAATGTGAATCATATGATAAGAATTTACCCTACAACAAAGTGAACAAACTGCGACTTTCGTCGTAGACAGCATGATAAACTGTACGAATTTCAGCCTGTTTATCAGGATAAAATTAAAACAGGCAGCCACGGGAATTCCGTGTATATTCGAGACCCTAAAAAACCTGCTGATATAAAGGTGGAACATGACCATCCTCTATGGAATAAAAAATTGCGACACAATTAAAAAAGCCCGTCGCTGGCTGGACGACCATCAGGTTGAATATCGCTTTCATGATTATCGCGTTGACGGCCTGCCCCCCGAGTTACTGGCATCCTTTATTGCCGAGCTGGGTTGGGAAGCCTTATTGAATACCCGCGGTACCACCTGGCGTAAGCTGGACGAAAGCGTGCGGATGAGCATCAACAATGCCGACGCCGCCGCTGCGCTGATGTTGGAAATGCCGGCGATCATTAAACGCCCATTGCTCTGCGCGCCTGCACAGCCTATGCTGCTGGGTTTTAGTGATGCCAGTTACGGTCAGTGGCTCGCCCAGATGCGCTAATGCCGCCGCCCCGTTTTTGACTTTTTGCAGATAACGAAAAATAACGAGGTTTAGTTTATGTCTTGCCCAGTCATTGAGCTGGCTCAGCAGCTTATTCGCCGCCCGTCTCTCAGCCCCGATGACGCGGGCTGTCAGGCATTAATGATTGAACGCCTGCGCGCTATCGGTTTTACCGTTGAGCCCATGGATTTTGGTGATACCCAGAATTTCTGGGCCTGGCGTGGTAAAGGGGAAACCCTGGCATTTGCAGGCCACACCGATGTGGTGCCGGCTGGTGATGCCGATCGCTGGATTAACCCGCCATTTGAACCAACCATTCGTGATGGCATGCTGTTTGGCCGCGGCGCGGCGGACATGAAAGGCTCGCTGGCTGCGATGGTTGTTGCTGCAGAACGTTTTGTCGCCCAGCACCCGAACCATAAAGGCCGCCTGGCGTTCCTGATCACCTCCGATGAAGAGGCCAGCGCCACCCACGGTACCGTGAAGGTGGTGGAAGCGCTGATGGCGCGCAACGAACGCCTGGATTACTGCCTGGTGGGCGAACCGTCGAGCACCGAAGTGGTGGGTGACGTGGTGAAAAATGGCCGTCGTGGGTCCATGACCTGTAACCTGACCATTCACGGCGTGCAGGGCCACGTGGCCTACCCGCACCTTGCCGATAATCCGGTTCACCGCGCCGCGCCGTGGATGAACGAACTGGTATCTATCGAGTGGGACCAGGGCAACGAATTCTTCCCGCCAACCAGCATGCAAATTGCCAACATCCAGGCGGGTACCGGCAGCAACAACGTCATCCCTGGCGATCTGTTCGTGCAGTTCAACTTCCGCTTCAGCACCGAGCTGACCGACGCGATGATCAAAGAACGTGTGATCGCCCTGCTGGAAAAATACCAACTGCGCTACTCGGTAGACTGGTGGATCTCCGGGCAGCCGTTCCTGACCGCACGCGGCAAGCTGGTCGACGCGGTGGTTAACGCGATTGCGCACTATAATGAAATAGAACCGCAGTTACTGACCACCGGCGGGACGTCAGATGGTCGCTTTATCGCCCAGATGGGCGCGCAGGTTGTTGAGCTGGGTCCGGTGAACGCGACCATTCACAAGATAAACGAATGCGTAAATGCCGCAGACCTGCAGATGCTGGCGCGGATGTATCAGCGTATCATGGAACAACTTGTCGCCTGACGGCACAACAAAAGAGGTAATGCGCATGGATTGGCTGACAAAATACTGGTGGATTCTGGTGCTGGTTTTCCTGGTGGGGGTGATTATCAACGTGATTAAGGATCTTAGTCGCGTCGATCATAAAAAATTCCTTGCCGATAAACCTGAGCT
This sequence comes from Kluyvera sp., assembly GCF_965301105.1. Lineage (NCBI taxonomy): Bacteria > Pseudomonadati > Pseudomonadota > Gammaproteobacteria > Enterobacterales > Enterobacteriaceae > Kluyvera > Kluyvera sp. The sequence goes on along the minus strand of NZ_CBDKZX010000002.1, from coordinate 138,152 downwards.
TCCGCCGCATCGTGACTGCAATGATAAGTGGGACGATGACGACGACTGGCCGAAGAAGAACCCGCCGAAGCAATAAATCGCCACATCAGGCTGCCTGATGGCTTACACGTTCCCGGGTAACCGGGAACGCGCGAGACTTACAGCATTTCAATAATATCGTCATCTTTCGGCGTTCCGCCGCTCAATGCCTCATCGAAATAGTGCTTCGGCACGGTATAACGAAGGTGATCGAGTGCGAACTGCATGCTGCGATCGTCAATCGCGTGCCCCAGATCGTCGACAATATCCAGCGTCACATCGCCGCCCGCGGCCAGGAGCGCTTCCTGACCTTTCACCGCCCAGGCTAAATCGATCACCCGGTCTTCTCCACCGTGGATCAGATGGATCGTGGTGCTGGTGGTCGCCTGCTGCGGCAGCGTAGCGTAACGACCATTAAAAGCGATCACGCGTGAAGCCAGACCTGGCTCGGCTTTGATGCTTTCCAGCGACATAATCGCCCCTTGTGAAAAGCCGATCAGCGCGGTGGCCTGCGGGCCTACGCCGCTCTGTTTTTGCCAGTAGCGTACCGTTTCAATAAAGGTCGGCATAATGGCATCAACACGCGCCTGGCGGTTCTCTTCGGTCACGCTTTGCACTGAGAACCACTGACGACCCGGCGCCGGGCCGCACGGCTCTGCGCCGCCAATGCTGACAATCAAGGCATCCGGAAACAGTGGCGCAAACCAGCTGCCGATCTGCCCCATTGAGACCGGATTATCGCCCACGCCATGAAACAACAGCAGCAGCTGTTGAGCGGGCTTCGCGGGGCTTTGAACAACAAAATGATCGTGCGTCATGGCTGTCTCCTTGGTTTTGACGGTCAGTTTACGCCGCACCAGAATAATGACCATGCCATTTAACTGAATGAGTCAGTTAAAAAAATTGCAGTTGTGGGATCTGTTCCGCCAGCCGGTTTGTGCGTTCAGCGTCAACGTTGCGCATCGCCTGCGCCGCTTCTGCACGAAGCCGGGACAGCAGCGCTTTACGCCCCTGCACGCCCAGACGAGCACACAGTTCAGACTCAGCCTCGCCGCACAAACGCCCGCGCAGCGCGGGTATCGCCAGTTCAGTCAACTCGCTCAGCCGGTGCAGGTTCGCCAGCACCGCCAGCATCGGGCGATGGGCAAAGGCAAAACCGGCCAAATCCCACCAGTCATCCTCAGTAAGGATAGTCTCTGTCACTTCCGCCAGAGGCACTTTTTCATCTACCCACCGGCGTAGCCAGCGCCATTCGCGGCACAATCGCTGGTGCTCATGTAACATCAACGCTTCCCCTGCCGCCGTCAGCGGACGAATAGCCATCGCCGCGTAGCAGCCGCTGCTGGCCTCCCGCTGGGTGCCAATACGCACCAGCGTAAAGCCACAGCGCTGCCAGAAGCGCCATAGCGCATCGGTATAACCAAAGCTCACTGAGAGATAATCCCCCCCCTCAGCGTCCTGCCACGCCCGTTCGAGCAGCCGTTGGCCGAGACCTTCGCGCTGGCGTAGCGGATGTATCGCAATGCGGCTGATGCGTCGTCCGATAAGCGTCGCCGCCAGCGGGCTGCCGCCGTGAGCCGCCAGCGATTGCGCCACCAGGTTGCCGCGCGGGCGGCGAAAACCGGCCCACACTGCCCGGCTCAGTTCCGCCGAAAGCCCGCCTTCGTCGACCAGCCACAACGCGCCTGCCGGACCGTCACTGCTTTGAGCGCTCAGAAAATGCTGGCCCGGCGCGTCCATCATACGCCGCAGATCCAGCGGCGAGGTGCGATAATGCGCGCCGGAAAGCAGTTGATAGAGCGCGCGAGGCAGCGCTGGAGACGTTTGCCAGGCTGACTGCGCCACGGGCATCAACGTAACCGCGCCCTGCGGCGTAGTGGTAAAGGCATCATCATCAAAAATCAGCGCCTCGTTCACCACGGCTTCCAGCGGGCATCCGGCCGCCCAGCGAATGGGCTGGCTCAGGGTAAACGCCTGCCGCTGCGGGAACGCGGCGCAAAATTTCAGCAGGAAGCCACGTCCGGTGCCTTCATACCCCTGCACGGTGGTGGTCAACAGCACCCGCGAAAAACGGGTCATCAGCTTTTGCAGCAGCGGGGCCGGAATGGCTGCGGCCTCATCAACCACCAGCCAATCGGCGGTTTCATCAGAGGCCAGCAGCGCATCCGGCGCGATAAAACGAAAGCGCTCGCCGGCAAAGGCAGCAATTACCTCCGCCGAAGCACGGGACGGTGCCGTGACCAGCGCCGTGCCGGAAAGCTGTCGAATGTGCATTCCGGCCAGCGCCGACTTACCACGCCCGCGTTCCGCCGTCACCACACAAACTTGCGCGGTGGCGTTGGCCAGCGCTGACAGAATCGATTGCTGTTCAATGTCGGGCTGGCCGTTAGCCTGCTGCCATGGTGGTCGCGGAGGGTCATTGAGCGGCGTCAGTGGCTCACCTTGATGCCAGATTCTCGCCTGCGGGTTGGCGGCCAGAGTACGGCAAAAATGTTGAACAAAATGGGGGGTGGCGATGGGCTCCGGCGTATCGCTCCAGCGCAGCGAGTCCGCATCGGGTTGCTGAGGCCAGCGTGAGAAGTCCGGCACCAGCAGCACCAGCCAGCTACCGGCACGCAAGGTCCCCGCCAGCGCGGCAAACGCCGACACGTCAAAACCGGCGCGAGCGTCAAAGATGGCGTGCTGGAACTCGCGCCCGAGCAGCGTGACAAGTTTGCCAGGCTGGCAAAAAGGAGGGGCGACGGTCTGCGGGCCCACCCACAGCACGTCGTGTTCGATAGCGTTGCGAAACGCTACTGCCTGCTCTGCGCACCAGTCAGGGTCGCCGCTAACCACCAGCAGACGGCGAATCCCCTCCAGCGCCATTCGCGCGGCCTGCGCGAGCAGCTCATCCATGACCTTCGACATCCCGTTAAAGCGATTTACTGAAGGTATTGCACTGGGACGGGTCGCCGCTATCGAAGCCGCGTTTCAGCCAGGTGTAGCGCTGCTGTGATGTGCCGTGAGTAAAGCTATCGGGTACCACGCGGCCCTGGCTCTGCTGCTGTAAGCGGTCATCGCCAATCGCTTCGGCAGCGTTCAGCGCTTCTTCAAGATCGCCAGCCTCCAGAATCCCCTGTTTTTGCATGTTATGACCCCAGACACCTGCAAAACAGTCGGCCTGAAGCTCCATGCGGACCGACAGGCGGTTCACTTCAGCCTGCGATGCGCCCTGCTGCATCTGACGGACTTTCGGCTCGATGCCGAGCAGTTTCTGGATGTGGTGCCCCACTTCATGCGCAATCACGTAGCCCTGCGCGAAATCGCCGCCTGCGCCGAGTTTGCTTTTCATATCGTCATAGAAAGAGAGGTCGATATAAACCGTGCTATCTGCCGGGCAGTAGAATGGCCCCATTACCGACTGGCCGGTACCGCACCCGGTGCGGGTCGCGCCACGGTACATCACCAGACGCGGCGGCTGATAGGTTTTCCCCATTTCTTTAAACTGCTGCGCCCAGGTGTCTTCAGTGGTGGCAAGGATAACCGAGGTAAACTTTGCCGCTTCATCATCGTTCGGGTTACTGACGCGCTGCGAGCTTTGTTGCTGGCTCTGACCAATGGGCTCGCCGGTCATCAGGCCGGTTAAGTCGACGCCGTAATAGCCCGCAACCAGCACGACAATCAGCAGAATGATACCGCCCTTACCGCTGGGAATACGGAAACCAGGGCCGCGCCCGGAGAGTGGGGATTCAGAACTGTTCCGCCGGTCTTCTACATTGTCGCTTTCACGACGGCCTTGCCAACGCATAACTACCTCGATCTTCTTTTATTGTTACTGATACGATCGTAGGCGGTTACGGGCAGGATTACCACTGGAAATACATCAGGAAGGGAGATGAGCGGGTCAACGCAGCGCCATCGGGCAAGCGACGAACACATTGCCGGATGGCGGCGTCAACGCCTTATCCGGCCTACGCGCAGGCGAGGCCGGGGACGTCGTAACTTAGTCCAGCTTCACGCCTAAACGATGCGCCACTTCTTCGTAGGCTTCGATCAGGCCGCCAAGGCTCTGGCGGAAACGGTCTTTGTCCATTTTATCCATGGTCTTTTTGTCCCACAGACGGCTGCCGTCCGGCGAGAACTCATCGCCCAGCACCACTTCGCCTTTGAACAGACCGAACTCCAGCTTGAAGTCCACGAGAATCAGGCCCGCGTCGTCGAACAGCTTTTTCAGCACGTCGTTCGCTTTGAAGGTCAGTTCCTGCATGCGCGCCAGGTTCTCTTTGCTCACCCAGCCGAAGGTTTCGCAGTAGGATTCGTTAACCATCGGGTCATGCATGGCATCGTTTTTCAGGAACAGGTCGAACAGCGGCGGGTTCAGCTCAATACCTTCTTCGATCCCTAAACGTTTCACCAGCGAACCGGCGGCGCGGTTACGGACAACGCACTCCACCGGCACCATATCCAGCTTTTTCACCAGACATTCGGTATCGGACAACAGCGCTTCCATTTGGGTCGGGATACCCACTTCCGCCAGTTTGCTCATAATGAAATGGTTGAATTTGTTATTCACCATACCTTTACGATCGAACTGCTCAATGCGAGCGCCATCCCCTGCTGACGTATCGTTACGGAATTCGAGTACCAACAGATCCGGATTTTCGGTGCTGTATACGGTTTTCGCTTTACCACGATACAACTCAGCTAGCTTTTGCATCTTTGTCACTCCAGTGATGATTAACCATAAAAATTTGTGCTTTTCTGCTGACGCACACGTTTGCGTCACTATACAGAAAAAAGGGCCGGATTGCTCCAGCCCTGATAAATTACTTACTCAATGCCGCCTGGAATACTGCTACCAGGGCGTCATTTTGCGACTGCGTCAACGTATGACCTTTCGGATCGATGAACTGCAGGCTACTACGGTTATCCAGGTCACCGACCTGAAGCTTGTAGTCACCGGAGACCAGACCCGGATCGCTCGCGCCCAACGCCTGCCAGCTGCTGTCAGACAGCGGCTTATAGGTCACGGCGATGCTGCCCTGAGAACGGGTGCTGTCGGTCACTTTCATGCCCGCTTTTTCCAGCGCGCCCGGCAGACGCTGCCAGACCTGGTTGAACGGTGCGCGCACCACCAGCATTGGCAGACCGGTATCATCAGAAGCGCTCTGTACATCAAAGGTCGCGCCCGCGGAACCGCGAGAAGCCTGTGCGTCGCTGGCGTTCTTATCCAGACCAGCGGAAATCACGTTCAACATTTCAGCGCTATAGCGCTGTAAAGAAGCGCGATCGGCCACCGGTTTGCCCGCCTGTTCCAGGTTAACCAGCTTCACCATCACCGCCTGCTGGTAGCCCTGAGGCTGCACGGAGATTTGATAGCGACCACGATACTGCTGGTCTTCATCAAGGCGATTCCACTCGACCCAGTCCGTCGTCAGCGTTTGGCTAGCATCATCACGTTTGGTGATGGTGTAGTTTTTCCCCTGAATTATGCTGACCACCTGCGGCCACAGAGAGCCGCTACGGCTATTTTCCACCAGCAGCGTGGCGGTGTCGCCCGTAAACTGGGTACGCGCACCAGCGACCAGCGCCAACGGCTGAGCCGGCGGACGGATATCCAGCGCTTTACCGACGGCACCGCTGCCATTGGCGACAGGAATGTTGTAGTCGCCATTTTCGATCGGCAGGATCATGCCCGCAGGGGCGTGAAGTTCACTTAACGGCGTAGCGTCCAGATAGGACTCATCGCCGCTCACCTGGCGCTTATAACGCGAGTCGGAACTACAGGCCGCAAGCAGTAAAACCAGCGATACACCCGCAACCTTGGCCAGGCGCGACTTCTGTACTGAGTAAGCCATCAAATCTCCCTAAACTTTACAGCAAACCGGCATGCTTCAGTGCGGATGCCACCACGTCACGACCGTGGTCGGTAATCGGTGTCATCGGCAAGCGCATGGTGTCGGTCGCCACAAGCCCCAATTCCTTACATGCCCATTTCACCGGGATAGGATTGGGTTCGACAAATAATTTATTGTGCAGCGGCATCAAACGCTGGTTGATGATGCGCGCCTGCGCGAACTCTCCAGCTGCGGACAGTCTGCACATTTCCGCCATATCACGCGCCGCGACGTTCGCCGTTACCGAAATAACGCCTTGACCGCCGAGCTGCATGAAGTCCAGACCGGTTGCATCATCACCGCTGAGCAGGATGAAATCGTCTGAAACCAGCTCTTTGATCTGATGAACACGGCTTAAGTTCCCCGTGGCTTCCTTAATCGCGATAATATTTTTAATTTTCGCCAGGCGACCTACGGTTTCCGGCAGCATATCGCAGCCGGTACGGGACGGCACATTATACAGGATTTGCGGCAGGTCAGTATGCTCGGCAATCGCTTTAAAGTGCTGGAACAGACCTTCCTGGGTAGGACGGTTGTAGTATGGGGTAACGGTCAGGCAGCCAACGACGCCGCTGTCGTTGAAACGCTGGGTCAGGCTAATCGCCTCTGCGGTTGCATTTGCCCCCGTTCCTGCGATAACCGGAATACGGCCATCGGCCAGTTCCAGGGTGGTTAAGACCACATCGCCATGCTCTTCGTGGCTAAGCGTTGCTGACTCGCCGGTAGTCCCTACCGACACAATCGCCGAGGTTCCGTTGGCGACATGGTAATCAATCAGTTTTTTCAGGCTTGAACGGTCGACATTACCTTTTTCATCCATCGGCGTGACAAGCGCTACAATACTTCCCGTGAACATGGGCCATCCTCTGTGCTGACGTGCGGACATGAAACTCAATGGTACGTTTGGTACTGTAATAAAAGCAAGAGACTGAGGCCCTTCAGAATGTTGTATGCCGGTTTTTTTTATGCTTTCCTAGGGTATACCGCACCTTTTTAAAGGAAGAACAGGTTTGACAGCCTCATTACAACACTATCTGGTCATAACAGCCCTGGGCGCGGATCGCCCTGGCATTGTCAATACGATCACTCGTCACGTGAGCAGCTGCGGCTGTAATATCGAAGACAGTCGGTTGGCGATGCTGGGAGATGAATTCACTTTTATTATGCTGCTGTCCGGAACATGGAATGCGATTACGCTGATTGAGTCCACCTTACCGCTGAAAGGTGCGGAGCTGGACCTGCTGATCGTCATGAAACGTACCACCGCCAGCCCGCGTCCGGCAATGCCGGCTACCGTGTGGGTACAGGTGGAAGTTCCTGATTCACCGCATATTATCGAGCGTTTTACTGCCCTGTTCGACAGCTGGGAGATGAACATTGCCGAGCTGGTGTCGCGTACCCAACCGGGCTCCGATGAAGGGGCGGCGCAGTTGTTTATTCAAATTACCGCCCACAGCCCGGCTACGCAAAATGCATCAAATATTGAGCAAGCGTTCAAAGCCCTATGTACAGAATTGAAAGCGCAAGGCAGTATAAACGTGATTAATTATTCACAGCATGATGAACAGGATGGAGCTGAGTAATGAACCCACTGAAAGCCGGTGATATCGCACCGAAATTTAGTTTGCCCGATCAAGACGGCGAGCAAGTAAATTTGACCGACTTCCAGGGACAACGTGTTCTGGTCTATTTTTACCCGAAAGCGATGACCCCTGGCTGCACCGTGCAGGCATGCGGCCTTCGCGATAATATGGACGAGCTGAAAAAAGCTGGCGTTGAGGTTCTGGGTATCAGCACCGATAAACCGGAAAAACTCTCCCGCTTCTCTGAAAAAGAGCTGCTGAACTTCACCCTGCTTTCCGATGAAGATCACCAGGTCTGTGAACAATTTGGCATCTGGGGTGAGAAAACCTTCATGGGGAAAACCTATGACGGCATTCACCGCATCAGTTTCCTGATTGACGCCGACGGTAAAATTGAACACGTCTTCGATGATTTCAAGACCAGCAACCACCATGACGTGGTACTGGGCTGGCTACAGGCTAACGCCTGATCGCCACCGCCTCACGGCGCCGGTTCTCCGGCGCCTTCTTTTTGTGAGCAAGCTCACATCGCATTTTCCCTTCCGACACTAGTGCCGAATCTTCGCCGCCCTCTTTCTCCCGACATCATCACTTTTGTTCGGATTCAGGCGAGAAAAACACATATATCATTGATTTAAAACAACTTTAAAGATTGGCATTACTTATGCATTAGGCGATGCAGATTCCGCTTTTGTCTCAAGGAAATGTCATGAATCGCTTTGTGATTGCCGACCCGCAATGGTGCATCGGGTGCAATACCTGTCTTGCCGCCTGCGCAGACGCGCATAAAACGCAGGGGCTACAACAGCATCCGCGGCTTGCCCTGGCGCGTACCGCCACGCAGACCGCGCCCATTCTCTGTCGCCACTGCGAAGACGCGCCCTGCCAGCATGTCTGCCCGGTGAGCGCTATCAGCGTCGTTGATAGCGCCGTGCAGCTCAACGAGAGCCTGTGCATCGGCTGCAAACTTTGCGCGCTGGTCTGCCCGTTTGGCGCGATTACGCCCTCCGGCAGCCAGCCGGTAAGTACCCCAGCCCACTTCCAGCATCAGCCTGCTACGCCGCTGCACAATACGGTAGAAAGCGCGCCCGAGCTTCATCCTCTGCTGCGCTGGGATGTCGGTATCAAAGCCGTCGCCGTGAAGTGCGATCTTTGCTATTTCCTGCCCGCCGGTCCGGCCTGCGTACAGGCCTGCGCCACTCAGGCGCTGCACCTTGTCACCGAAGCGTCGTTACAGCAGCGGGCGAAACAACAGCAGCGGCTCGCGGCAGAGTCGCTCCCCTCCCTTTCCCCTCTCCAGGATCAACGTTAATGGATGCCCTACAACTCCTGTTATGTTCCCTGACGCTGTACGTGGCAGGCGGCCTGGCCTCATTGCTGCTTTCCAGCCGAGAAGCGCTGGCCATCAAGGCCGCGGGCATCGCGGCCCTGTTGGGCGGCCTGGCGGGCAGCGCCAGCGCCGTTAGCCAGCTCAATGACGGCGCCACCCTTTTCTGGCGCGTATCAACCCCGTTTGCATTCGCCGACCTGAGCGTGCGGATGGACAGCCTCAGCGCGTTTATGGTGCTGGTTATCTCGCTGCTGGTCAGCGTCTGCGCACTCTATTCGCTGGCCTATATGCGTGAATACCTCGGAAAGGGGGCGGCGGCGATGGGGTTCTTTATGAACCTGTTTATCGCTTCAATGGTCGGCCTGCTGGTCATGGACAATGCGTTCTGGTTTATCGTGCTGTTCGAAATGATGTCCCTGGCCTCATGGTTTTTAGTCATCGCCGAGCAAAACGACGAGTCGCTGCACGCCGGGATGCTCTACTTTTTTATCGCCCACGCCGGTTCCGTCCTGATCATGATCGCCTTTTTCCTGCTCTGGCGAGAAAGCGGCAGTCTCAATTTCAGTAGCTTCCGCCCGCTGACGCTCTCCCCGGCGCTCTCTTCCGCGGTGTTCTTGCTGGCCTTTCTCGGTTTTGGCGCCAAGGCGGGAATGCTGCCGCTGCACAGCTGGCTGCCGCGCGCACACCCGGCAGCGCCCTCGCACGCATCGGCATTGATGTCCGGCGTGATGGTGAAAATCGGTATTTTCGGCATGCTGAAAGTGGCGATCGACCTGCTGTCCCATAGCGGTATTTTGCTGTGGTGGGGGGTACTGGTGCTGGCTGTCGGCGCCATATCGGCGGTTATTGGCGTACTGTACGCGCTGGCCGAGCGCGACATAAAACGCCTGCTGGCGTGGAGTACGGTGGAAAATGTCGGCATTATCCTGCTCGGCGTCGGCGTCGGCCTGATCGGCCTGGCGCTGCATCAGCCGGTACTTGCCGCCGTTGGCCTGCTGAGCGCGCTCTTTCATGTGCTCAACCACGCGCTGTTTAAAGGACTGCTGTTCCTCGGCGCCGGGGCGATTATCTGGCGGATGCACACTCGCGATATGGACCAGATGGGCGCACTGGCGAAGCGAATGCCGTGGACCGCGGGAGCATTCGCCATCGGCTGCCTGGCGGTCTCCGCGATGCCGCCGCTGAACGGTTTTGTCAGCGAGTGGTATATCTATCAATCGCTGTTCGCCATGACCCATTTCAGCGATGTGGCGCTGCGCCTTGCCGGACCTGTCGCTATCGTCACGCTGGCGCTGGCCGGCGCGCTGGCGGCCATGTGCTTCGTCAACGTCTATGGCATCAGCTTCTGCGGCGCAGCGCGTAGCGAAGCGGCGGAACGGGCGCGCGAAGTTCCGTGGCCGATGGTCGCCGCCATGTTGATATTGGCCGCGCTTTGCGTCCTCAGCGGCGTCGGCGCGGTCTGGATTGCCCCCCAGATAATGCAGATTGTCGCCTCGCTTATTGCGACAGCCACGCCGCCCGCCGCGCAGGGCGCCGCGCTGATACCCGGCGGCTTGCACGATACCCTGCTGACGCCTTCGCTCATTCTTCTGCTACTTATCGCACTGCCCCTCATTCCCGGCGTGTTCTGGCTGATAAACCGCCCGAGCCGGGGCACGTTTCGTCGCGGCGGCGATGCGTGGGCCTGCGGCTACGGCTGGGAGAGCGCGATGGCGCCCTCAGCCAGCAGCGTTACCCAGCCGTTGCGGGTGATGTTCTCCACGCTTTATCAACTGCGTCAACGCTGCGATCCGGCCCCGACGATGTCTCGCGGACTGGCGCACGCAACGTCAGCGGCACGGCGCGCCGAGCCGTTCTGGGACGAGCGCATTATTCGCCCGACCGTTGGTCTGACGCAGCGGCTGGCGCTGATCGTTCAGCATCTTCAAAGCGGCGATTTCCGACTCTATTGCCTGTATGTGATCGCCGCGCTGCTGATCCTGCTACTGACCATTGGCGTCTGAGGATATGACGATGACCCACACTCTTTCCACCGGATGCCTGCTGCTTATGGCGCTGATTCAGGCGGTGATACTGTTGGCGCTCACGCCTTTTTTCACCGGCGTCTCGCGCCAGATTCGCGCCCGAATGCACTCCCGTCAGGGGCCCGGCATCTGGCAGGACTACCGGGATATCAGCAAGCTGCTGAAACGTCAGGAGGTTGCCCCCGCCTCTTCCGGGCTGATGTTCCGCCTGATGCCCTGGGTGCTGCTCAGCAGCATGCTGGTAGTGGCGACGACGTTGCCGCTTTTTGTCCGCGCCTCGCTGTTCACCGGCGGCGGCGACCTGATCACCCTGATTTACCTGCTGGCGCTATTTCGCTTTTTCTTCGCCCTCTCAGGGCTGGACACCGGCAGCCCGTTTGCCGGACTCGGCGCCAGCCGCGAGTTAACGCTGGGCGTGCTGGTCGAACCGGTGCTCATCCTTGCCCTTCTGGTGCTGGCGCTGATCGCGGGCTCAACCCATATCGCCATCATCAGCAACGCGCTGGCAAACGGCTGGGTTTCGCCTGTCGCAACGCTGCTGGCGCTACTGGCCTGTGGGTTCGCCTGCTTTATCGAAATGGGCAAAATCCCCTTTGACGTCGCGGAAGCGGAGCAGGAGCTACAGGAAGGGCCGCTGACAGAATACTCCGGCGCCGGGCTGGCGCTGGTGAAGTGGGGGCTGGGGCTCAAACAGGTGGTGATGGCCTCGTTATTTATCGCCCTCTTTTTCCCCTTCGGCAGCGCCGTCACGCTCAGCGTCGGCAGCCTGTTGCTGTCGCTGGTCGTGACGCTGCTGAAGGTGCTGGTGCTGTTTGCGCTGGCCTCGGTGGTGGAAAACGCCCTTGCCCGCGGCCGCTTTTTGCTGACCCACCATCTGACCTGGCTCGGTTTTAGCCTGGCCGCCCTGTCGTATGTTTTCTGGCTAACCGGTCTGTAAGGAGCACCGTTACACTATGGAAAATCTTGCTTTAACGACGCTGCTACTGCCGTTTATCGGCGCGCTGGTCGTGTCGTTGGCCCCGCAGAAGCAGGCAGCCAGGCTGGGCACGCTGTTTGCCGGGTTAGCGACCCTCGCGATGCTGGCGCTCAACGCCGCGTTTTATTGCAGCGGCAAAACGGCCACGCTAATTCCCCTCGCCAGCATTGGCGATACCGCGCTGTTCGGTTTCGTTATCGATCGCGTCAGCACGCTGATTCTGTTCGTCGTCGTGTTCCTCGGTCTGCTGGTCGCGCTGTACTCCACCGGCTACCTCACCGCGCAAAACCGCGAGCATCCGCACGATGGCGGCAATCGCTATTACGCCTTTCTGCTGATCTTTATCGGCGCGATGTCCGGGCTGGTGCTCTCGGCCACAATCCTCGGCCAGCTGCTGTTTTTTGAAATCACCGGCGGCTGTTCATGGGCGTTGATTAGCTACTACCAAAGCGAGAAGGCGCAGCGTTCGGCGCTAAAGGCGCTGCTGATTACCCATCTTGCTTCTCTGGGGCTGTACCTTGCCGCCGCCACGCTGTTTTTACAAACCGGCACCTTTGCGCTCAGCGCCATGAGCCAGCTACAGGGCGACGCCCGCTATCTGGTCTATGGCGGTATTCTGTTCGCCGCGTGGGGAAAATCAGCCCAACTGCCGCTCCAGGCGTGGCTGCCGGATGCAATGGAAGCGCCGACGCCGGTCAGCGCCTATCTGCATGCCGCGTCGATGGTTAAAGTGGGCGTCTACATTTTCGCCCGCGCCATTCTCGACGGCGGTAACGTGCCGACGGCGATCGGCTGGGTTGGCGTCATTATGGCGCTGGTCACGATGATTTACGGCTTCCTGATGTATCTACCACAGCAGGATATGAAGCGGCTGCTGGCCTGGTCAACAATCACCCAGCTGGCCTACATTTTTCTGGCGCTATCGCTCTCCGTTTTCGGCTCCCCCCTCGCGTTCAGCGGCGGCATCGCCTACATCGTCAACCACGCCTTCGCCAAAAGTCTGTTTTTCCTCGTCGCAGGCGCGCTGAGCTACAGCTGCGGCACACGGCTGCTGCCTCGGCTGCGCGGGGTGCTCACCACTCTGCCGTTGGTTGGCGTCGGCTTCTGCGTGGCGGCGCTGGCGATAAGCGGCGTGCCGCCATTCAACGGTTTCTTTAGCAAATACCCGCTCTTCGCCGCCGGTTTTGCCCTCTCCAGCCAGCACTGGCTGCTGCTGCCCATCATGGTGCTGGCGCTGATCGAATCCGTGGCCAGCTTCGGCTGGCTGATCTACTGGTTTGGTCGGGTGGTGCCGGGCAAAGCGAGCGAAGAGGTCGTTCACGCCGCGCCCCTGCCGCTGTCGATGCGCCTGGTGCTGCTTGTCTTAATCGTGATGTCGCTGGTTTCCAGCGTCATCGCCGCCAGCTGGCTTCAATAAGGAGGTGAAAAATGACCGGAATATGGCTAACCAACAATCTGGCCGGGCTAATGATGTTGACCTCGCTGCTGGTGATCTGCGCGAAACCCTATCACCTCTCCTGCGCGCTATACGCCGTGCAATCGCTGGTGCTGGTAACCCTCTTTTTCACCCTGTCGCAGGTCTTCGCCGCCGAGCAGTTGATGATGTGGGCCTTCAGCGCCCTGCTTACCAAGGTGGTGCTGGTGCCGCTGATTATGGGCTATGCATTGCGAAAAATGGCGCCCGTACGCGCTGAACAGACGCTTTTCAGCCCGGTGACGATGGCGCTGCTGGCAGCGCTGATCGTTTTACTGTGCGCTTTTGTCGTGCAGCCTGTTCGCCTGCCAATGGCCGCCGCGCTAAAACCGGCGCTGGCGGTGGCGCTGGGGCATTTTCTGCTGGGGCTGCTGTGCATCATCAGCCAGCGCAACATCCTGCGGCAGATTTTTGGCTACTGCCTGATGGAAAACGGCTCGCATCTGGTGCTGGCGCTGCTCGCCTGGCGCGCACCTGAGCTGGTGGAAATCGGTATTGCGACCGATGCCATTTTCGCCGTCGTGGTGATGGTGGTGCTGGCAAGAAAAATAGGGCGCACTCACGGCACGCTGGACGCCAACGACCTGACTGCGCTGAAGGGATAACAAATGAGTCACTCTGTCATGCTCACCTCGCTGCTGTTGACGCCGCTGGTTATTTCACTGCTCTGCTTCGCCTGCCGCTGGCTCGGCGACGGGCAACATCGGGCCGTCACCCTGCTGCATACCTCAGGCATCACGCTGCTGCTGGCGGTGTCGCTGCTAACGGTCGCCACCGCGCTCGACGAAGGAGAGATATTCTCCCCTTTGCGCTGGCTGCATATTGATAGTCTGAGCGGCCTGTTTCTCGCCATCCTCGGCATTATCGGCTTTCTGACCGGCCTGTACTCCATCGGCTATATGCGTCATGAAGTGGAACACGGCGAGATTTCGCCAGCCACTCTCTGCCACTACTACGGCTTTTTTCACCTGTTCCTGTTTACCATGCTGCTGGTCGTCACCAGCAATAACCTGATCGTGATGTGGGCGGCCATTGAGGCGACCACCCTGAGTTCAGCGTTTCTGGTGGGCATTTACGGCCAGCGTTCATCGCTGGAGGCGGCGTGGAAATACATCATTATTTGTACCGTCGGCGTCGCCTTTGGCCTGTTCGGTACCGTGCTGGTATATGCCAACGCCGTCAGCATCATGCCGGCCCCGGAACAGTCGATTCTGTGGACGGAAGTGCTGAAACATGCCGCCAGCCTCGACCCCACGCTGATGCTGCTGGCCTTTGTCTTTATCCTGATCGGTTTTGGCACCAAAACCGGCCTCTTCCCGATGCACGCCTGGCTGCCGGATGCCCACAGCGAGGCGCCAAGCCCGGTCAGCGCCCTACTGTCGGCGGTGCTGCTGAACTGCGCGCTGCTGGTGCTGATTCGCTACTACATCCTGATTAGCCACGCGGTCGACAGCGGCCTTCCCGCCAGGCTGCTGCTGATCTTCGGCCTGCTGTCGGTGGCGGTTGCCGCGCTGTTTATCCTCGTCCAGCAGGATATGAAGCGACTGCTGGCCTATTCCAGCGTGGAAAACATGGGGCTTATCGTGGTGGCGCTGGGGATCGGCGGGCCGCTCGGCGTGCTGGCGGCACTGCTGCACACCCTCAACCACAGCCTGGCGAAAACGCTGCTGTTCTGCGGCTCGGGTAACGTGCTGCTGAAGTATGGCACCCGCAACCTCGACGTGGTGTGCGGGATGCTGAGAATTATGCCGCTCAGCGCCGTCTTGCTGGCCGGCGGCGCGCTCGGGCTGGGCGGGATGCCGCCGTTCAACATTTTCCTCAGCGAATTTATGACCGTTACCGCCGGGCTGGCTCGCGGCCACGTGGCACTGACCATTGTGCTGCTCCTGTTGCTGACGCTGGTGCTGGCCGGGCTGATTCGCATGATCGCCCGCCTGCTGTTTGCTCGCCCGCCCGAGGCGGTGAGCCGGGGCGAATTAGGCTGGCAGACCACCGCACCAATGGTGCTGCTGCTTTTCATGATGCTGCTCATGGGCACCTGCATCCCACAGCCGGTTGCTCGCATGCTGGAGAACGCCTCGGCCATCGTCCTGTCGGGGTCGGCAGACAAACCCATTTCTTTTAGCCACTGGCAATCCCTTTTTCCCGCAACTACCGCATCTGCATCGGAGAGTAAAAGTGAACTATCTGGACAGCGTTAATGACTCGGCGCCGCGAGGCGAGGCTTACCTTGCGGCGGTCAAGCAGCAGTTTCCCGGCGCGGTGCTGGAGGCGGCGCGGCAGACCCACAACCAGCTGACCATCATGGTAAAAACCCACCTGCTGCCAGAGGTCGTCCACTTTCTCTACTATCAGCACGACGGCTGGCTGCCGGTGCTGTTCGGCAACGATGAGCGTGAGCTGAACGGTCACTATGCGGTTTATTACGCCCTGTCGATGGAGGGGGAAGAGAAGTGCTGGGTGGTGGTGAAAGCGCTGGTGGACGCGACCAGCCGCGAATTTCCCTCGGTCACGCCGCGCGTTCCCGCCGCCGTCTGGGGCGAGCGCGAGATCCGCGATATGTACGGGCTGATCCCGGTCGGTCTGCCGGACCAACGCCGCCTGGTGCTGCCGGACGACTGGCCGGAAGATATGCATCCACTGCGGAAAGACGCCATGGACTACCGTCTGCGCCCGCAGACCACTGACGATGCGGAAAGCTATCCCTTTGTGAACGATGGCGACCGCGACGCGCGTATTATTCCCATTGGCCCGCTGCACATAACCTCCGATGAACCAGGACACTTCCGTCTGTTCGTCGACGGCGAGCGGATTGTCGATGCCGACTATCGCCTGTTCTACGTCCATCGCGGCATGGAGAAGCTGGCGGAAACGCGCATGGGCTACAACGAAGTGACGTTTTTATCCGATCGCGTCTGCGGCATCTGCGGTTTCGCCCACAGCGTCGCTTACGCCAGTTCGGTGGAAAACGCGCTGGGGATTATCGTGCCGCCTCGGGCGCACGCTATCCGCTCAGTGCTGCTGGAGGTTGAACGCCTGCACAGCCATCTATTGAATCTTGGCCTCTCCTGCCACTTTGTCGGCTTTGATACCGGCTTTATGCAGTTTTTCCGCGTACGAGAAAAGTCGATGACCATGGCCGAACTGCTCACCGGCTCGCGTAAAACCTACGGTCTGAACCTGATTGGCGGCGTACGCCGGGATATTCTCAAAGAGCAGCGTCTGCAAACGCTGAAACTGGTGCGGGAAATGCGCGCTGAAGTGTCCGATCTGGTCGAGATCCTGCTGGCGACGCCCAATATGGCGCAGCGTACCCAGGGCGTCGGTATCCTCGACCGCCAGATAGCGCGCGACTACAGCCCGGTCGGGCCGCTGATCCGCGGCAGTGGCTTCGCGCGGGATTTGCGCTTCGATCACCCTTACGCCAACTACGGCAACCTGCCGAAAACCCTGTTCAGCATGGACAGCGGCGACGTTTTTGCCCGCGTCATGGTCAGGGTAAAAGAAACCTTCGATTCGCTGATGATGCTGGAGTTTGCCCTCGACAACCTGCCCAATACGCCGCTATTAACCGAAGGATTCAGCTATCGACCGCACGCCTTTGCCCTTGGCTACGTTGAGGCGCCGCGCGGCGAAGACGTGCACTGGAGCATGCTTGGCGATAACCAGAAGCTCTTCCGCTGGCGCTGCCGTGCCGCTACCTACGCCAACTGGCCGGTACTGCGTTACATGCTGCGCGGCAACACGGTCTCCGACGCACCGCTGATTATCGGCAGCCTCGACCCCTGCTACTCCTGCACCGATCGCGTCACGCTGGTCGATGTGCACAAGCGCAGGCAGACAACCGTGCCGTACAAAGATCTTGAGCGCTACGGGCGGGAACGTCGCCACTCACCGCTGAAGTAAGGACCGAATAGATGCTGAAATTACTCAAAACCATCGTAGGCGCCGGCGAAGCAACGGTGAAATATCCCTTTGCCCCGCTGGAGGTGTGCCCCGGCTTTCGCGGGAAACCAGAGCTGAATGCGCAGCAGTGTATCGCCTGCGCCGCCTGCGTCACCGCCTGCCCGGCCAATGCCCTGACGATGGAAACCGACACCCAAAGCGATACCCGCACCTGGCAGCTGTATCTGGGACGCTGCATTTACTGCGGACGCTGCGAGGAAGTCTGCCCGACGCACGCCATCCGACTGTCGGAAAACTTCGAACTCACGGTGCTGCGTAAAGACGATCTCTACACCCGCGCACGCTTTACGCTACAGCGCTGTCGCGTATGCCAACGGCCTTTCACGGTGGAAAAATCCATCGCGCTGGCGGTTGCGCTGCTGGTACAGCAGCAAAAAGATGCCGCCAACCTGTCGCTGCTGCGTCAGCAGGCGGCGGTTTGCCCCCAGTGCAAGCAACGTGCGGCCCTCGCCGGCTGCGATGGGCTCACACTCTCCTTTTCGAATAAGGAGCAACGATGAATACGCCACAGGTTGTACACCCGCATCATACCAGCCTGCCCCTGATTATTGACGAGCAGACGCAGGCGATGAAGCGCCTGCTGCTCAAGGATATCCGTCGCTCCGCCTACGTTTACCGGGTGGACTGCGGCGGCTGCAACGGCTGCGAGATTGAGATTTTTTCCGCCATTACGCCGCTGTTCGACGCCGAACGCTTCGGGATTAAGGTCGTCGCCTCTCCGCGTCATGCGGATATCCTGCTGTTCACCGGCGCCGTGACCAGTGCGATGCGGATGCCGGCATTACGCGCCTATCATGCTGCGCCCGATCGCAAAATCTGTATTTCCTACGGCGCGTGCGGGATCAGCGGCGGTATCTTTCACGATCTCTACTGCGTGTGGGGCGGCAGCGACACCATCGTACCCATAGATGTCTGGATCCCCGGCTGCCCGCCAACGCCTGCGGCCACTATCCACGGTTTCGCCGTCGCGCTGGGGCTGTTGCAGCAGAAGATCCACGCCGAGGAGTGCGTTAACGCGGCTGAACCGGCGCAGCTGCGCCAGCCGTCGATCGCCAGCGCCCTGCGCATTGCCATCGAACGTGAAGCCCGGCGGCTGGCGGGCTATCGTCAAGGAACGGAAATCTGCAACGGACTGTTTAATACGCTACGCGAAGATCCCTCCGGCAAGCTGGTCGACAACTGGCTGCAGCAGGCTGACGATCCGCGCTTAAATGATATCGTCCATCAGCTTTTGCGCATTCTGGAGGCACAGCGTGGTTGAAGAAAAAGGCGAAATCGTCTTCTGGACGCTACGGCAAAAGTTTATCGACAGCAGCACCACGCTACCGGAGCAGCATCGTCAGGTGATGTACTACTCGCTGGCGATCGGCCATCACGTCGGCATCATTGACTGCCTGCGGGTGGCGCTACGCTGCCCGCTGGTCGAATACCGCAAATGGGCGCAGCAGCTGGCAGACGAACAGGCACAGCGCAAAATGCTGGGCGTATTGACGTTCGGTGAAATCATTATCGACGCCAGCCACCTCTCGCTGCTGCGGCACGCGCTGGCCCCGCTGGCTGACGATACCTCTTCCGCGCAGCAGGCATTCAGCAAAGACATGCTTTCACTGCTCGACGACATTGCCTATGAGCCCGCTATTTATCTGCTGGCCAGACATATTGCCTGACACGAGGCCATAGACGTGAAACAGATAACAATATAGTTAGCATGGTTATTATAAGCTCATTTTTTAGCCGCGACGCGCCCCTTGCGCCACACGCTACCAGTAAAAAGGATTGCGGATGACTCAGTTCGACGAGGCTAATATCGCCCCGCTTCCGGGTATGTCATTAAAAGAATCAGTGAATACGGTACTACAACATCTCCGCCAGCAGAGCGACAAAGCCTCGCTGCTGCGGGCGTTTATTCCTTTGCCCCCGCCGTTCAATCGGGTTCAGCTTATCGAGCTGCATTTTATTGATAGCGGCTTTTATTACCGCTGCTTTGATGATGGCAGCGTGGCCTGCAGCAGCCGCGGCTGGCAGGGAGAGTGTAGCGACAGCTCGATTCATATGATTTTACTCAGCAACGCGCTGATGGCGGAGCTGCGCTTTATTCGCAGCGACGGCGGCCGGTATACGCCGCAGGATACACAACTCTTTTCATGGCTGGCGCGGCTGGCAAGGCCGGTGCTGGAAAATTTTCTGCAGCAGGAGATACTGCGCGCCAGCCTGCAAACGCTGGCTCAGGAGCGCGACCACCACCAGATTCTGGTCGATATCACCAACTCGGTGCTCTCGCATCTGGAGATGGAGGAGCTGGTGAGCGATGTGGCGCGAGAGATTCACCACTATTTTGGCATCAGCGCCATCGGGATCATTCTGCGTGACAACGGCAGGCCCGGAAAGCACAGCGTTCACTATACCGAGTTCTGCGAAGAGGGGCCGAGAAGCCAGCACTATATTTTGCAGGAGATGAGCCCGGTCCTCACTCAGGCAATGACGCAGAACCAACCGCAGCTGTATCAGCAGGATGACAGCAAGTGCTGGCAAAACGATCCGTTACTTTACGAAGCGGCTCACCGCGGCCTGAGCAACATTCTGGTGCTGCCACTCACCTTCGGCAACCACACGCCGGGCGTGCTGCTGCTCGCCCATGCCTCGACGACGCCGTTTGAACGCGAAAATGGCGCGTTGCTACAGCAGATTGCCGATCGCATCGCTATCGCAGTCGATAACGCCGATGCCTGGAGCAGCATGACCGCGCTGAAAGAGAGCCTCAAGCAAGAGAACAGCCAGCTGAGCGCGCAGCTGCTGTCGAGCATGGGCGTAGGCGATATTATTTACCAGAGCCAGGCGATGCACGACCTGTTGCAGCAGGTCGATATCGTCGCGCAAAGCGACAGTACGGTGCTGATTTGCGGCGAAACCGGGACGGGAAAAGAGATTATCGCCAGAGCGGTACATCAGCTCAGCAACCGTCACGATAAACCGCTGATCAAAATTAACTGCGCGGCAATTCCCGCCAGCCTGCTGGAGAGCGAGCTTTTCGGCTACGATAAAGGGGCGTTTACCGGCGCCATCAACACCCACAAGGGGCGGTTTGAAATCGCCGACGGCGGGACGCTGTTTCTGGATGAAATCGGCGATTTGCCGCTGGAGCTACAGCCTAAGCTGCTGCGGGTGCTGCAGGAACGAGAGATTGAGCGGTTGGGCGGCAGCCGCACCATCAACGTTAATGTCAGAGTGATTGCCGCCACCAACCGCGACCTCCGCCAGATGGTCGATAACCGCGAGTTCCGCGACGACCTCTTCTATCGTCTGAACGTCTTTCCTCTTGAGCTTCCGCCGCTGCGCGAGCGCCCGGAAGATATTCCGCTGCTGGCAAAATATTTTACCCGCAAGCTCGCCCTGCGCATGAACCGCACCATCGACAATATTTCGCCACAGACGCTCGAACAGCTGGTCTCCTATGACTGGCCCGGCAACGTGCGGGAGCTGGAGAACGTGATTGAGCGCGCCGTCTTACTGACGCGCGACACCACCCTGAACCTGCACCTGACTCAGCAATCAACGCGTCTGTTGCCAACGTTTAAGAACGTCGAACCGCCCGCGGTCAACCCGGTACAGCAAATGCTGCATCCCGGGCCGCCGGAAAACGACGACGAAGAGCGACGCGTTATTGTGCAGGCGCTACGGGAAAGCAACGGCATTGTCGCCGGGCCGCGAGGAGCGGCGAACAGGCTGGGGATGAAGCGCACCACGCTGCTCTCGCGCATGCAGCGTTTAGGTATCTCACCACGCGATGTCTTATAGACAGGCAGGAAGCCCACCATGAAAAGTCGCCGTCATGACCTCCCGCATTCGCTACTGGCCGTCGCCAGCCGCGCCGGAATGGCACGGGTGGAACAGAGCCCGGCGCAGCGCTTTGTGCTGGCCGCCAGCGCCGGTATTTTTATCGCCATCGCCGCCGCGTTCTACGTTTCCCTCAGCCAGCAGCCCAACACGCTGGTCAGCGTACTGGCCAGCGGCCTGTGCTTCACGCTGAGTTTGATTCCGGTCGTACTGGGCGGCGCTGAACTGTTTCCATCCATGCTCGCCACGACCGCCGCAGCCGCGGGTGGCTATATTAGCCCACGCGAAGCGCTCTGCAGCGGCCTGATTGTCTGCGCCGGAAATACGGGAGGCGTACTCTTTTTGGCCGCGCTCATGTGGTTTTCCGGTCTATGCACGGGCGGCGACGGCCGCTGGGGGTTGCGGGTACTGCAAATATCGGCGCATCATCCGGGCGACACGTTTATCACCAACCTTGGGCTCGGGATGGTCGGCAATTTACTCTTATGCTTTGCCGTGACAATCAGCCACGCTTTCCATTCGTTGACGGATAAAATTCTCGCGATGCTGCTGCCGATGAGCCTGTTTTCCGCCAGCGGCGCGGCACACGGTATGGTTAGCCTGTTTCTGCTACCGCTGGCCATCGCCGTTCAGTCTTCTGCTCCCGCCCGTTTCGGGTTGCTGAGCGGCAGCGATAACGCGCTCAGCGTTGGCTATTTACTGGCCGGGAATCTCCTCCCGCTGGTGTTGGGTAATCTGATCGGCGGCGGGTTGCTGCTGCTGGCGCTGGTTCGCCTGCAGCGACATCATGCGTAACCGTATCAGCGCTGCTCGTCGGCTTTGTTGGTACTCAGACCGTCGGCGTCGTCATCCGCCACCAGCCCATCCGGCCAGGCGTGCACGACCGCTTTAATCAACGTGGCCAGCGGAATGGCGAAGAACACGCCCCAGAATCCCCACAGGCCGCCAAAAATCACCACCGAGAGAATGATCACCAGCGGATGCAGGTTCACCGCCTCAGAGAACAGCACCGGCACCAGCAGGTTGCCGTCCAGCCCCTGAATAATCAGGTAGACCGCAAACAGGCTCCAGAACTCGGTGCCGAGGCCAAACTGGAACAGCGCCACGCAGACGACCGGAATGGTCACCACAAATGCGCCGATATACGGAATCAGTACCGACACGCCCACCAGCACCGCCAGCAGCAGCGAGTAATTAAGGCCAAACATCAGGAACCCGAGCCACGTGGCGACGCCGACGACGATCATCTCCAGCACCTTGCCGCGAATGTAGTTGGTGATCTGCTGGTTCATCTCTTTCCACACCTGCCCCGCCAGCCCGCGGTTGCGCGGCAGCACGCGACGCACGGCGTTGAGCATCTGCTCCTTGTCTTTGACCAGGAAGAAGACCATCAGCGGCACCAGCACCAGATAGACCGCCAGCGTCAGCAGCCCCACCAGTGAGGCAACCGAGTATTTCACCACCGAGTCGCCCATGGTCAGCATGCGGGTGCGCATGTTTTCGGCCATGGCGTCGATAATCCCGGCATCCATCAATGCCGGATAGCGACGCGGCAGGGTGGCGGCAAAATCAGAGAGTTTGTTGAGCATGCCTGGCATATCGCGAATGAGGTAAATCCCCTGCTGCCAGGCAATCGGCATCACCACGAAGGACATCAGCAGCAGGATGCCGACAAACAGCACCAGCACCACGCTGGTCGCCCAGGTGCGCGACCAGCCCAGGCGCTCCAGGCGAACCGTCGGCCATTCCAGCAGGTAAGCCAGCACTAGTGCAACCAGCAGCGGCGCCAGCAGGCCACTGAAGAAAAACAGAATGCAAAACCCGGCCACCAGGATGACCAGCAGCGCGATGGCCTCCGGGTCGCTGAACCGGCGGCGGTACCATTGCATCAACATCTCGAGCATAAATCTATTCCCTGAAGCCTATCGCGTTCATACAGAACATGAATTGTATCTAAGTGTCACAAAAAAGACTCCGCTTTTTATTTTTATCCCTGCAATCTGGTGATTATCGTTTTCAACCCGTGATCAGATAGATACACTGCCAAAGTAGCCCATAATGGAACGTAACATTATGCTGTTGGTCAAAACAGGCACATCCCACATTACAGGACAGAGGTTATGTTCAGGCAGTTGAAAAAAACGCTGTTGGCATCCCTTATTGCGACGCTCGCTTTCGGCCAGATTGCCCCCGCCTTCGCGGACACAACGGATAATCTGCCGGATATGGGTACATCCGCAGGAAGCACGCTCTCCATTGGTCAGGAGATGCAGATGGGGGATTACTATGTTCGACAACTGCGCGGAAGCGCGCCGCTGATTAACGATCCGCTGCTGGTGCAGTACATTAACTCACTGGGTATGCGGCTGGTCTCGCACGCTTTTTCCGTGCGCACCCCGTTCCATTTTTATCTGATCAATAACGACGACATTAACGCCTTCGCCTTCTTCGGCGGCAATGTGGTGCTGCACTCGGCGCTGTTCCGCTACTCAGATAACGAAAGCCAACTGGCGTCGGTCATGGCGCACGAAATCTCCCACGTCACCCAACGCCACCTGGCGCGCGCGATGGAAGATCAAAAACGCAATGCTCCGCTGACGTGGGTCGGCGCACTCGGTTCTATTCTGTTGGCAATGGCCAGCCCGCAAGCCGGGATGGCGGCGCTGAGCGGTACCTTAGCCGGTACCCAACAGGGCATGATCAGCTTTACCCGCCAGAACGAAGAAGAAGCTGACCGCATCGGTATTCAGGTCCTTCAGCGCGCCGGCTTCGACCCGCAGGCCATGCCTGCATTTATGGAGAAGCTGCTCGATCAGTCACGCTACTCCTCACGTCCGCCGGAAATGCTGTTAACCCACCCCTTACCCGAGAGCCGTCTGTCCGATGCGCGTAACCGCGCCAACCAGATGCGTCCGGTGGTGGTGCAGTCTTCCGCCGACTTCTACTTTGCTAAAGCGCGTACGCTTGGCATGTATAACAACGGGCAAAACCAGCTCGGCAGCGACCTGCTCGACAGTTGGTCGAAAGGCAACGTGCGCGAACAGCACGCCGCCCAGTACGGCCGCGCGCTGCTGGCCATGGAAGCCAAAAATTACGCCGAAGCCAGCAAGCTGCTCCAGCCGCTGCTGAGCGCCGACGGTCAAAACGCCTGGTTCCTGGATCTGGCCACCGATATCGACCTTGGCCAGAACAAAACCAACGAGGCAATTAGCCGGCTGAAAAATGCCCGCGAACTGCGCACTAACCCGGTCCTCCAGCTTAACCTGGCTAACGCACTGTTAGAGGGTGGGCAAGCTGGCGAAGCGGCCACCATTCTTAACCGCTACACCTTTAATAACAAAGGTGATACCAACGGCTGGGATCTGCTGGCCCAGGCGGAAGCGAAGCTCGGTAACCGCGACCAGGAGCTGGCCGCGCGCGCCGAAAATATGGCGCTGGTCGGCCGGCTTGACCAGGCAATTTCCCTGCTGAGCGCCGCCAGCGCGCAGGTGAAATTACGCAGCCTGCAGCAGGCGCGCTACGATGCGCGCATCGACCAGCTGCGAGAGCTGCAGGAACGCTTCCGCCCTTATCAGAAAATGTAACAGGAGAGACGATGACGGATTCGGTCACGATTTACCACAACCCGCGCTGCTCAAAGAGCCGCGAGACCTTGAGCCTGCTGAAAGATAACGGCATTGACCCTAACGTCGTGCTTTACCTCGACACGCCGCCAGACGCCGCAACCCTGGCTAAGCTGATTAAGATGCTTGGCCTCAGTAGCGCCCGCGAGTTGATGCGGCAGAAAGAAGATCTCTATAAAACGCTGAACCTCGCCGATAGCCAGCTTAGCGAAGAGCAGCTTATCCAGGCGATGGTTGAGAACCCGAAGCTGATTGAGCGCCCTATCGTCGTCAAAAATGGCCAGGCGCGCATTGGCCGCCCGCCGGAGCAGGTGTTGGAGATTGTGGGCTAATTCGCCTTAAGGCCGCAGCGCTTCCAGAAAAGCCTGCGGCGTCATATTCCCCAGCTTTTTCTGTTGTTTCCCGCCGTTAAATAACCCACACAGCCTGCACGCCAGCTCATCCGGCGTGTAGATGCTTGCCGCTGGAATAATCTCTGCCAGTGGTGAGGTTACCGTGACCGCCTGCCGTTTTTCGCCCGAGGGCATGACGCTGGCGTTTATTCCTCGCTCAGCCAGATGCTGGCGCAGCGTGGCGATATATGCATCATTCAGCCACTCGTCACTTTTAATCTCAACAGATTGGATATCACCCGGGAACTGCGCCAGCACCTCATCCAGCCAGTGAATCACCAGTGGCGACGACATCCCCGAATAGATCCGCGCCGTGCACCAACCGCTCACCGGCTCCTGCGCCCACAGCAGGTGATGATCGCCATCATCATCCATATGCAGCGACAACGCGCGGTAGTGCAGCGTTAGCGTCTGCGGCCGCATTCCCGCCTTGAGCGCCTTCTTACCCTGTAGCGCCTGTTCAGCCGTTTTCGAATAAGATGGCGCCAGATAACGGCTAAGCGTCGCCCGTGATAGCGGAATGCCTAAACCTTCCACCACGATAAACAGCAGATCGTCCAACGGCGCGCTAAGAATTTCACGCAGGGCGTTAATCAATACAATCTGTTCTTGTCTCATCGCTTTGTGTACAACCTTTGGCGTCGTACTTCGATCTGCCGTCTGCTCGCGATTACGCCAACGGCGAACCGTCGTCACGGAAATACCCAGCTCAACTGCCAGTTCACGGTCACTTTTATTCGATTCCTGGAGATATTTGCGGATACGAGGCGTCGTCGTCGCATTAGCGTGCAGCTTAATTTCCATGGCATTCCTTAAAAAATAAGTAACTAATCATATGAGATTTATATGGGTTAAGTCGATGCATTGTGACCCGATTCACCTTTCTGCCCCCACCTTTCTCCGATAATCCCCTCGTCGTTTTCTATTACATAACACACACAATGTCCGTTAATCTTATACGGAGTTCACAATGAACAATGTTCTGGGATTTTTAGAAGAGAAATTGATGCCGATTGCGGCGAAAACCGCACAGCAACGTCATCTCGGCGCCATCCGCGGCGCATATGTTTCCTTTATGCCGTTCATTATCGTCGGCTCTATCCTGCTGGTTATCTCGTCGTTCCCGAATCAGAGCTATCAGCAGTTTATGTCCAGCACTTTTGGCGCCAGCTGGAGCGCCATTATCGAGATTCCGTTTAACGCGGTCTTCTCCACCATGTCGCTGTTTATTAGCTTCCTCGTTGCCTACCGTCTGGCAGAGCACTACGGCGATGACAAAATCTCCAGCGGCATCCTCGCGCTGGTGTGCTTCCTGATCCTGACACCGTTTATTAAGGTCGCCGAGAACGGCGGCATTACCGTGATGCCGGTAGAATGGATTGGTACCAAAGGGCTGTTCGTCGCCATGATTGGCTCTCTGCTATGGACGGAGCTGTTCTGCTGGCTGAAGCGCAAAAAGCTGGTGATCAAAATGCCGGAAGGTGTACCGCCCGCGGTGCAGGAATCATTTGCCGCGCTGATCCCCGCGCTGGTGGTGATGATTCTGGTGCTGGCTATCCGCATCGGTTTTGAAAACACCCACTACAACACCATTCACCAATTTATTTACGACGTCGTCGCCACCCCGGTTCGTCATTTCGGCACCTCCTACTTTGGCGCGCTGATGACGGTATTCAGCATCACGATTCTGTGGTCGGTGGGGATTAACTCCGGTTCCATGGTCAACGGCATCATCCGTCCGCTGTGGATGGAAAACCAGACCGACAACATCGCCGCCATTCAGGCGGGCGTCACGCCGCCGCATATTATTACCGAACAGTTCTTCGACATGATCTGGATGGGTGGCGCCGGAGCCACGCTGTCGCTGGTCATCGCAATGCTGATTTTCGCCCGCAGTAAAAACATGCGCGAAGTGGCGCGTCTGGGCGCGGGGGCTTCCATCTTTAATATCAATGAACCGGTGCTGTTTGGCCTGCCGGTGATCATGAACCCAATCATGCTGATTCCGTTCAACCTGGTGCCTCTGGTGCTGGTGACCATCCAGTATCTGGCGATGAAAATCGGTGCGGTTGCGGTCACTACCGGGGTGTTTATCCCGTGGACGCTGCCGCCGGTCATCAGCGGATTTATCGTCACCGGGCATATTTCCGGCAGCGTGATGCAAATTATTAACCTGCTGATTGGCGCGATGCTGTACCTGCCGTTTATGCGCATCGTCGACAAGCAGTACCGCAATGCGGAAATCAGTGCCGTTGAGGAATCCGGCACGCTAGCAAAACAGGAGTAGCAAAGGATGTGGGGAATTATTGCAACCTGGCGCATGGCGCTGGAAGGCGTAGGCGAGTCAGCTTCTGCGCTGGCGGCTGGCAGCGCAGCAACAACGTCCGTCGTGGATGCCGTGGTCGCGGTAGAGGATTTTCCGTTCTATAAATCGGTGGGCTATGGCGGCCTGCCCACCGAGAACGGCGAGGTTGAGCTGGACGCGGCCTGGATGGACGGCGACACCCTGGCCTTTGGTGCCGTAGGCAATCTGGTCGACATCGCCAACCCGGTTAAAGTGGCGCAGGCGCTGGGCCGCCAGCGTTATAACTCGCTGCTGGTCGGCCAGGGGGCGCGCGAATGGGCGCTGAGCCAGGGTTTCGCCGAGAAAAAAATGCTCACCGAACGCGCGATGCAACACTACCGCAAGCGCTGTCGCGAAACGCTGGATAAAGGGTTAAGCCCCTACGATGGTCACGACACCGTCGGCGTGATTGCTCTCGATAAAAAAGGGTCAATGAGCGTCGCCACCTCGACCAGCGGCCTGTTTATGAAAAAGCGCGGGCGGATTGGCGACTCGCCAATTATCGGCTCTGGCTTCTACTGCGACAGTCAAATTGGCGCGGCTACCGCCACCGGCGTGGGCGAAGATCTCATGAAAGGCTGCACCAGCTATGAAATCGTTCGCCGTATGGAACAGGGAATGACGCCGCAGCAGGCGGCTGATTCCGTGGTTTACGAACTGGAAGATAAGCTGATGTCGCGCTTTGGCCGCGCGGGGGATCTCTCCGTGGTCTGTATGAACCGCAAAGGCGAGTTCGGTGCCGCGACCAACATCAAAACCTTCTCTTTCGTGGTCGCGACCGCTACCCAGCCGCTCACGGTGTTCCGCGCCGAACGCGTCAAAGAGAAAACCCATTATCAGCCGGTGGACGACGCCTGGATGCAGGCCTATGCCGATCGCATTCGCGCGCCCATTGAGGAGTAAATGATGATTCACTACCGATTAGTCACGGCGCTGCCCAGCGAACAGGAACAGTGTCATCTTATCACCAGACCCGATAGTCCCTTGCTCCAGCAGGATGCGCTACGTAATAACCCGCTGATTGCCGAGATGACGGCGCGCGCCGCTCAGGGAAAACTGGCGGATACCTGTTTCGGTTGCGGGCCGTTCGCCCGTATCACGCTGGTGCCGCAAAGCGCCTGGCAGGACAATCTGACCGATTCACTGCTCACTTTTCTGCGCCCGCTGTTTGCTTCACCGATGTGCCGCGAGGTACTGCTGGATTGCACGCAAATTCACGACACGGTACTGGCGAAAACCCTGCGCTTCCTGTTTAACCAGCAGCACCGGCTTACGGATCTCGGGCTGAAAACCACGGCGCAAAACGATACGCGTCTGACCCATATTCATGCCTACTGCTCAGATAACGAACTGGCGTGCCTTGAGCCGCTGTTTAAGCAACAGCAGGCCATCGCCAACGGGATGGTTGCCGCCCGCCGCCTGGCGGATATTCCCTCCGAGCAATGCACACCGCAGTTTGTGGTGGAAGAAGCGCAACGCCTGTGCGCGGCCTTCCCTGCACTGCGCTGTGAGGTTTTGGATGAGCAAGCGATTATCGAGCAAGGTCTGGGTCTGCTGCACGCGGTAGGCAAAGGGGCCAGTCGTCCGCCGCGCCTGCTGGCGATTCACTATGAGGGGGCGAGTCATGGCCCGGTACGCAGCTACGTCGGCAAAGGCATCACCTTCGACACCGGCGGTCTGTGGCTGAAAGACGGCGCGGGCATGTATACGATGAAATACGACATGTGCGGCGCAGCCAACGTCCTGGGCTTGATGCTAAGCATCGCCGAGCTGGCGTTACCGGTGCGGGTGATGGGCGTACTGGCGCTGGCGGAAAACGCTATCGGCCCGGACGCCATGCAGCCGGGTAGCGTGGCGCGCGCCTGCAACGGCATGACGGTGGAGATCAACAACACCGATGCCGAAGGCCGTCTGGTGCTCTCGGACGCCATCGCCTGGGCCAGCCAGCGCCATGCACAAACGCGTTATATCATCGACTTAGCCACCCTTACCGGCGCAGTAGTCAAAGCGCTGGGCTATGAGCTGAGCGGGCTGATGACCCAGGATAAGGCACTGCGCTCAGCGTTAACCCTGGCCGGTGAACAGAGCGGTGATGAAGTGTGGTCGCTGCCGCTCGATGCGCGCTTGAAAAAGCAAACCGAGAGCGCGATTGCCGATCTGTGCAACACGCCGACCAACAACGCGGCGATCAGCGCTTCTGCCGCCTGGCTGCTGCATCACTTCTGTCCTGCGGATATTCCGTGGGCACATCTTGACGTCAGCGGGACGGCGCTGTGGCGTGAAGGCGGCAAAAGCGTGGCATCGGGCAGGCCAATTCCGCTGCTGATGCAGCATTTGCTCAACGATTTGTCCCTCAACAGTTAACCCCCCGCCCGGCCGAGCATCGCGACGCCGGGCATTTCCTTCTGATAAGCTCAGCTTAACTATCAGCTTTCTCTCCGAGCCGCACTGACATAGCGCCTACCGCTGATAACGTTTGTCATGAACGTTCAGTTTTTATATATAACACCATGTTTTTAAAAACTATTTAAACTGAGATGACAGTTCAACTCACATCGGTAATTCTGCGTTTATACAACGAAAAAACCTGATGATAAGGAGCAAAATGAACTGGAATATTCAGAAATTCATTGTCTGCCCTGATACCGGGACCATGTATAGTCTGGCCGTCAGCGCCAAAAACCTACAGATGATTCTCTGGTGTAAAGGTGACTACTTTTTACGTCAGGGTTCGGTGATGGACAGCACGCCGTTTGGCATGGTTGTGAACGGAAAAGTCAGGAAAATTCAGGTGCTGCACGCGTTCCCGTATAGCCTTTCGCTGTGGGATTATTTCAAACAACGCACGCTTTGCCCCGGCAATGAAATGCCGGAGCTCCGGCGCTGTCCGCGCCAGACGGTATGCGCTTTCCAGCTTTGCCCTTACGGCGCGCAGGAAACCTAGAGTTTCAGAATTTCTTTTACAAACGGGATGGTCAGCTTACGCTGGGCGGTGATGGAGGCATGATCGAGCTGATCCAAGGTCTGGAATAACGTTCGCATCTCCCTGTCCAGGCGCTTGAGCATAAAGCGGCAGACATCGTCCGGCATTTCAAAACCGCGCAGACGGGCACGCAGCTGCAAGGCCTGGAGCTTGTCTTCGTCCGAGAGCGGCTGCAGCTTGTAGATTTGCCCCCAATCAAGGCGCGAGGCGAGATCCGGCAGGCCCAAATTCAGCTGGCGCGGCGGACGATCGCCGGTGATCAGCAGGCGCGTATTGCCGGATTCCAGAATGCGGTTATACAGGTTGAAGATCGCCATCTCCCACGGTTCGTCTCCCGCCACGCACTCGATATTATCGATACAGACCAGCGAGAGCTGCTCCATTCCTTCCAGCACTTCCGGTACAAACCAGGTGCGTTTATCCAGCGGAACATAGCCAACCGCGTCGCCGCGCTGAGAGAGTTCGGCACAAGCCGCGTGCAGCAAATGGCTGCGCCCGGCGCCTTCGCGCGCCCAGATATAGATGTATCCGCTATGTTCCTGCCGCAGCACATTTTGCAGTGCGGCAAGTAAAGAAGGGTTATCGCCCGGGAAGAAACTGGCAAAGGTTTCGTCGTCGGGAAGATAAAGTGGCAAAGAGAGCTGTGCCGGTGCGTTCAGAGGAGACCTCAACATGGGCTTACGAAAAAACGTGAAGAGTTTACCACAGAAATAACGGATGAGAGAACCGGGCGGCGATCCCGCCCGGTTTGCGGATCACGACTTCGCTTCGTCGCTGTCCGCGGCGTCCAGCACCACTTCTTCCGGGCGCAGTACGCTGATAAGTTTAAAGACCAGGCTCAGGCAGATACCGACGATCGTCGCCAGCGCCATACCTTTCAGCTCGGCCGCGCCAATGTGTACTTTCGCGCCGCTGACGCCAATGATCAGAATCACGGAGGTGAGGATCAGGTTCTGTGCTTTGCTGTAATCCACTTTCGATTCGATCAGCACGCGGATACCGGATGCGCCGATCACCCCGTACAGCAGCAGAGACACGCCACCCATCACCGGCAGCGGGATAATCTGAATGGCCGCCGCCAGCTTGCCGACGCAGGAGAGCAGAATCGCAATAATCGCCGCGCCGCCGATAACCCAAGTGCTGTACACGCGGGTAATCGCCATCACGCCGATGTTTTCACCGTAAGTGGTGTTCGGGGTAGAACCGAAGAAACCAGAAATCACCGTCGACAGACCGTTGGCAAACATTGAGCGATGCAGGCCCGGGTCGCGAATCAGGTCTTTTTTAACGATGTTCGCCGTCACCACCAGGTGACCGACGTGCTCGGCAATCACCACCAGCGCCGCCGGTAAAATAGTGAAGATAGCGAACCACTCGAAACGCGGGGTATAGAAGGTTGGCAGCGCGAACCAGTGCGCCTGCGCAATCGGCGTGGTATCCACTACGCCCATCACGAAGGACAGCGCATAACCGACCAGCACGCCGATCAGAATCGGGATAATCGCCAGGAAGCCGCGGAACAGCACGGAGCCGAATACGGTCACGCCGAGCGTCACCAGGGAAATAATAATGGTTTTGGTATCCGCTGACTGGCCATCCGGCGGCAGCAGGCCTGCCATGTTGGCCGCTACGCCCGCCAGCTCAAGACCGATGACGGCAACGATTGCGCCCATCGCCGCCGGCGGGAACATCACGTCCAGCCAGCCGGTACCCGCTTTCTTCACAATGAAAGAGACCAGGCAGAACAACACGCCGCACATAATAAAGCCGCCCAACGCCACTTCATAACCTAGCGGCAGCAGCAGCAGCACCGGAGAAATAAAGGCAAAGCTCGACCCGAGGTAGGCCGGGATTTTCCCTTTACAGATAAAGAGGTACAGCAGCGTGCCGATGCCGTTGAACAGCAGCACGGTGGCTGGGTTAATGTGGAACAGCACGGGCACCAGCACGGTTGCGCCAAACATGGCGAATAAATGCTGCAAACTAAGCGGGATGGTCTGTAAAAGCGGTGGTCTCTCACTTACCCCAATTGCGCGGCGCGTCATTGTGTTTTCCTCTGTGTTATTAGTCTGGGTTTTTTATTCAAAAAAAAGCCGACTATCAAAGTCGGCTCTTTTTATTTTTTCGTTTACTTGGTACCAAAAATCTTATCGCCGGCATCGCCGAGGCCCGGGATGATGTATCCCTGCTCATTCAGCCCCTGGTCGATCGATGCGGTGTACAGCTCGATGTCCGGATGCGCTTTCTCCAGCGCCGCGATACCTTCCGGCGCAGCAACCAGCACCAGCACCTTGATGCTGGAGCAGCCCGCTTTTTTCAGCAGGTCGATAGTGGCGATAACGGAGCCGCCGGTCGCGAGCATCGGGTCAACGATCAGCGCCATACGCTCATCAATGTTGGAAACCAGCTTCTGGAAGTACGGTACCGGCTCCAGCGTCTCTTCGTCACGGTACATACCCACCACGCTGATACGCGCGCTTGGGACGTTTTCCAGTACGCCATCCATCATCCCCAAACCTGCACGCAGGATTGGCACAACGGTAATTTTCTTACCTTTGATCTGGTCGATTTCTACCGGGCCGTTCCAGCCTTCGATAGTCACTTTTTCCGTTTCCAGACCGGCAGTGGCTTCATAAGTCAGCAGGCTACCGACTTCGGAGGCGAGTTCACGGAAGCGTTTGGTGCTAATGTCGTTCTCACGCATCAGGCCCAGCTTGTGTTTGACGAGTGGGTGTTTAACTTCCACAATCTTCATTCTCTTTCTCCTTTAGATGGGGCAGCCACAAAAAAAATCGCGGGATTATACCGCTTTTTTTCGGCTGCGCCATACCTATGATGATTGACCAGGATCAAGCAAAGCGGCGAATGGCGCATCTGTCAGTATAAGACAGGATAAAAATAAACCCCGACGAGCGGGGTTTTATTTTATCTATTCAGCGAGTTAAAGCTCGCTGCCGTTGGTTGCAATCACCTTTTGATACCAGGCAAAAGATTTTTTACGACTGCGCGCCAGCGTACCGTTACCTTCGTTGTCTTTGTCGACATAGATAAAGCCATAGCGCTTTTTCATCTCGCCGGTGCCCGCGGATACCAGGTCGATACAGCCCCACGGCGTGTAGCCCATCAGATCCACGCCATCTTCCACGACCGCTTTTTTCATTTCAGCGATATGCGCGGAGAGATAGTCGATACGATACTGGTCGTTCACCGTACCGTCGCTCTCCAGCACGTCGATGGCGCCAAAGCCGTTCTCCACGATAAACAGCGGCAGCTGATAGTGATCGTAGAACCAGTTCAGCGAGTAGCGCAGGCCCACCGGGTCAATCTGCCAGCCCCAGTCGGACTTCTGCACGTACGGGTTGGAAACCAGGCTGGTGGTTTCGTCGTAGTCGAGCTGCGGGTTATCTTCGGTGGCCTTGGTGGCAAACGACATATAGTAGCTAAAGCCGATGTAGTCGACGCAGCCCTCAGTGAGCGCCTGACGGTCTTCATCGGTGATATCCAGCGCAAAACCGCGACGCTGGAAGTAGTTCAGCAGGTGCTGCGGATACTTACCGCGCACGTGCACGTCGGTAAACCAGTAGCGGCGATGCATGGCGTTCATTGCCATCATCATGTCGTTCGGCGCGCAGGTCAGCGGATAGATAGGACACATGGCGATCATGCAGCCAATTTGCAGCGCCGGGTTGATTTCACGCGCCGCCTTCACCGCCAGAGCGCTGGCCACCAGCTCGTAGTGTGCGGCCTGGTACATCACCGGCTCGCGATCCTCACCCGGCTGGTACTTCAGGCCAGAGTTGGTAAACGGTGCGAAATCTTCGTGGTAGTTGGCCTGGTTGTTGATTTCATTAAACGTCATCCAGTACTTCACTTTGTGCTGGTAACGGGTAAACACCACTTTGGCGAAGCGGACAAAGAATTCAATCAGCTTACGGTTGCGCCAGCCGCCGTACTCCGTGACGAGGTGATACGGCATCTCAAAGTGCGACAGCGTGATAACCGGCTCAATCCCCAGCTTCAGGCACTCATCGAACAGGTCGTCATAGAACTGCAGGCCCGCTTCGTTTGGTGTCAGCTCGTCGCCATTCGGGAAAATACGCGTCCAGGCGATAGAAGTACGGAAGCATTTATAGCCCATCTCAGCGAATAGTTTCAGGTCGTCTTTATAACGATGGTAAAAGTCGATGGCTTCATGGTTGGGGTAATTTTTCCCCGGCAGCACGCCGTCGGTAATTTCACGCGGCACGCCGTGCGCACCCGCCGTCATCACGTCCGCGACGCTTACCCCCTTGCCGCCCTCTTTCCAGCCGCCTTCCAGTTGATGTGCTGCGACCGCGCCGCCCCAGAGAAACCCAGCTTTAAATCCAGACATATCTTTCCCTCGTTAATCAGTAAGTTGTCGCTGCGAATAGTGCTGATTGAAATGGTAAACCGCGCCAATAAGCCCGGCGTCGTTGCCGTGGCTGACGGTATCGATGTAGTCGGCAATGCCAAACCAGGCAAGGTGCTCGCGCATCAGCGCCAGGAAACCGGGGCGTTCAACAATGCCGCCGCCGATGAGAATCGTCTGCGGGTCGAACAGGTTCACCAGGTTATAGAGGCCAGTGCCCAGGCCGTTGAAAAATTCGGCGACCAGGCGCTGACAGACGACATCGCCTGCGTCGAAGCGGTCGAAAATTTCCTCGCCGGTGACCTCTTCCAGCGTTTTGCCGAGATGCTGCGCATAGCGATAGCGAAGTACGCGCAGGGTACAGTTTTCGTTCATGGAGTAGCGGCGTACGTCGCGAGAGCCGGGACGTGAAGTTTGCATATAACCGAATTCGCCAGCGCGAAAACGCGCGCCGTGCACCAGCTGATTGTTGCAGAAAATGGCGCCGCCGATGCCGGTACCGATGGTCAGCACCAGAAAATCGGACAGTTCGGCCCCTTTGCCCTGCCAACGCTCGGCCAATAACACACAGTTGGCGTCATTTTCGATAGCGACGGGCAGCCCGGTGCGCTCCTCCAGCCAGTCTTTAATGGCAAAGTTGTCGAAGCGGCGAATCGCGCCGCCCATTTCGATATAGCCGGTATGCGGGTTAACGTAGCCAGGCGCGCTGATGGCGACGCCTTCACATTCGGGATGGGCGGTGATCCAGCCTGCTATCGCCGCGAGAATCTGCTCGCCATCGCTGTCAGTGATAGGCTGTTTCCCCTTTTCCAGCAGCTCGCCGCTGTCGGCGACTACCCCCATTTTTAACGCCGTACCCCCAATATCAAAGGCAGCAATTTTCATTCCATTCAATCCCTTCTGGCCATTTTCAGATCGCTTACCGGGCGCTATGCAACAAAAACAGAAACCGGTTTCATTACTATGATGTGGATTCATCAGAGAGGATGCAAGGACAAGGGTGTACCCGGTTTCATTTTCGTGAGCAGTATCATATTTGACCAATTTAATGATGGAATCGCAGCAAAATACGCAGGCGAAAAATTGGGTGCAGAATAGGCTCGCAAACGTTTGCCTGGGCTGATAGAATTGCGCCGATTTTTCTTGCTATCGCAAATGCGTGGAGACTTGCAGTGACCGACAAAACCTCTCTCAGCTATAAAGATGCCGGTGTTGATATTGACGCAGGAAACGCTCTGGTTGACCGTATCAAAGGGGTGGTGAAGAAAACGCGCCGTCCGGAAGTGATGGGTGGGCTAGGCGGTTTCGGCGCCTTGTGCGCGCTGCCGCAAAAATATCGTGAACCGGTGCTGGTGTCTGGCACTGACGGCGTTGGCACGAAGTTACGTTTAGCGATGGATTTAAAACGTCATGACACCATCGGCATTGACCTGGTCGCCATGTGCGTCAACGACCTGGTGGTTCAGGGCGCCGAGCCGCTGTTCTTCCTCGACTATTACGCTACCGGCAAGCTGGATGTCGACACGGCGGCAAGTGTGATCAACGGCATCGCCGAAGGCTGCCTGCAGTCCGGCTGTGCGCTGGTCGGCGGTGAAACCGCTGAAATGCCGGGCATGTACCACGGCGAAGATTACGACGTGGCGGGTTTCTGCGTGGGCGTGGTCGAAAAATCTGAAATCATCGACGGCAGCAAAGTCACCGATGGCGACGTGCTGATCGCGCTGGGCTCCAGCGGCCCGCACTCCAACGGCTACTCGCTGGTGCGCAAAATTGTTGAAGTCAGCGGCTGCAACCCGGACACCACCATGCTGGAAGGCAAAACCCTGGCCGACCATCTGCTGGCGCCGACCCGCATTTATGTGAAATCTATTCTTGAGCTGATTGCGAACGTCGACGTTCACGCCATCGCCCACCTGACCGGCGGCGGCTTCTGGGAAAACATCCCGCGCGTACTGCCGGACAACACCCAGGCGGTGATCGACGAGTCCTCCTGGCAGTGGCCTGCGGTGTTCAACTGGATGCAGGATGCCGGTAACGTCAGCCGTCACGAAATGTACCGCACCTTTAACTGCGGCGTCGGCATGGTGATCGCCCTGGCGGCGGACCAGGCCGATAAAGCCATCGCCCTGATGAACGAAAAAGGTGAAACCGCGTGGAAAATCGGCTATATCAAAGCCACGGATTCCGAACAGCGTGTGGTCATCGAGTAAATGAAAAATATCGTGGTGCTGATTTCCGGCAACGGCAGCAACTTACAGGCCATCATTGATGCCTGTGAGCAGAAAAGGATTCATGGCACCATCCGGGCAGTGTTCAGCAATAAGGCCGACGCCTTCGGCCTTGAGCGCGCACGTTCTGCGGGTATTCCTCAGCATGCCCTGTCTGCCAGCCAGTTCGCCAGCCGCGAGGCGTTCGACCGCGAGCTGATGCACGAGATTGACGCCTACGCGCCGGATGTCGTGGTGCTGGCGGGGTACATGCGCATCCTGAGCGCTGAATTCGTACAGCACTATCGGGGCAAACTGCTCAACATCCACCCTTCCCTGCTGCCGAAATATCCCGGCCTGAACACCCATCGTCAGGCGCTGGATAACGGCGATGCGGAACACGGCACTTCCGTGCACTTCGTGACCGAAGAGCTGGACGGTGGGCCGGTCATATTGCAGGCCAAGGTGCCGGTTTTTGACGGTGATGACGAAGCGGAAATCACTTCACGCGTGCAGGTTCAGGAACATGCTATCTATCCGCTGGTGGTGGGCTGGTTCCTCGATGGCCGCCTGAAGATGCAGGATAATCACGCCTGGCTTGACGGCGTACAGCTGCCGCCCGCGGGCTACGCGGCGGAAGAGTGATATCACGTCGATACGCACGATGAGGGGGCCTTTATGGCCCTCTTTTTTATGCCTTTTTATCCGTATCACCGGTACGAAAAAAGACTAAAAAAAGCTTACATATCAAAACGGATAGCGAATAATTTCTTAGGCAAAACCGGATAACTGTCATACTAAGATGACACAGTTGGACATAACCCGGCAAAGCTAGCAATATAAACAGTGAGACGACTTTGCCGCGTCCCGTGAATTAACCGGAGTATGAGTAGTAATGGGTCAGGAAAAACTGTACATCGAAAAAGAACTGAGCTGGTTGTCCTTCAACGAGCGCGTCCTTCAGGAAGCGGCAGATAAAAGCAACCCGCTGATTGAGCGCATGCGTTTTCTGGGGATCTACTCCAACAACCTCGACGAATTTTATAAGGTCCGCTTTGCGGAACTGAAGCGTCGCATCATCATCAGCGAAGAACAGGGCGTGACCACACATTCCCGCCACCTGCTGAGTAAAATCCAGGCCCGGGTGCTGAAAGCCGACCAGGAGTTCGATGGACTGTACAACGAACTGCTGCTGGAGATGGCGCGAAACCAGATCTTCCTGATTAACGAACGCCAGCTGTCCGTCAACCAACAGGGCTGGCTGCGTCACTACTTTAAGCAGCACCTGCGCCAGCACATCACGCCGATTCTGCTGAACCGCGAAACCGACCTGGTGCAGTTCCTGAAAGACGATTACACCTATCTGGCAGTGGAAATTATCCGTGGCGAAGAGATCAACTACGCGCTGCTGGAAATTCCTTCTGATAAGGTTCCGCGCTTCGTTAATCTGCCGCCGGAGACGCCACGTCGCCGCAAACCAATGATCCTGCTGGATAACATCCTGCGCTATTGCCTTGACGACATCTTCAAAGGCTTCTTCGACTACGATGCTCTCAATGCCTACTCGATGAAAATGACCCGTGACGCCGAGTACGATCTGGTGCACGAAATGGAATCGAGCCTGATGGAGCTGATGTCCTCCAGCCTCAAGCAGCGTCTCACCGCCGAACCGGTGCGCTTTGTTTATCAGCGCGACATGCCGGATGCGATGGTCGAAATGCTGCGCAAAAAGCTGACCATCTCCCGCTACGACTCAATCGTGCCGGGCGGCCGCTACCACAACTTTAAGGACTTTATCGGCTTCCCGAACGTCGGTAAGGCCAACCTGGTCAACAAACCACTGCCGCGCCTGCGTCACCTGTGGTTCGATAAGTTCCGCAACGGCTTTGACGCCATTCGCGAGCGCGATGTACTGCTCTATTATCCGTACCACACGTTTGAACACGTGCTCGAACTGCTGCGTCAAGCCTCCTTCGACCCGAGCGTGCTGGCGATCAAAATCAACATCTATCGCGTGGCGAAAGATTCGCGCATCATCGATGCGATGATTCACGCCGCGCACAACGGTAAGAAAGTGACGGTGGTGGTCGAGCTACAGGCGCGCTTCGACGAAGAGGCCAACATTCACTGGGCGAAGCGGCTCACCGAAGCGGGCGTTCATGTCATCTTCTCCGCACCGGGGCTGAAAATTCACGCCAAACTGTTCCTCATCTCGCGTAAAGAAGGCGATGACGTGGTGCGTTACGCCCATATCGGCACCGGTAACTTTAACGAGAAAACCGCGCGTATTTACACCGACTACTCGCTGCTGACCGCCGACGCGCGTATCACCAACGAAGTGCGCCGGGTATTTAACTTTATTGAGAACCCCTATCGTCCGGTGAGCTTCGACTATCTGCTGGTATCCCCGCAAAACTCGCGCCGCCTGTTGTACGAAATGATCGACCGCGAGATCGCCAACGCCCAGAACGGTATCGCAGCCGGGATCACCCTCAAGCTCAACAACCTGGTGGATAAAGGCCTGGTCGATCGCCTGTATGCGGCCTCCAGTTCGGGCGTACAGGTCAATCTGCTGATTCGCGGCATGTGTTCTTTGATCCCTGAATTAGAGGGGATCAGTGAAAATATTCGTGTGATCAGCATCGTTGACCGTTTCCTTGAGCACGACAGGATCTATATTTTTGAGAACGGCGGCGATAAACGCGTTTATCTCTCCTCCGCTGACTGGATGACCCGTAATATTGATTACCGTATTGAAGTGGCGACGCCGCTGCTCGATCCGCGTCTCAAACAACGGATCCTCGATATTATCGATATTCTGTTTAGCGACACGGTGAAAGCCCGCTTTATCGATAAAGAACTGAGTAATCGCTATGTTCCGCGCGGCAACCGCCGTAAGATCCGCTCGCAGCAGGCGATTTACGATTACATCAAATCACTTGAACAACCTGACTAACCTATGCCAATAAAAAGCAAAGCACCCCGGCCGCAGGAGTTTGCGGCGGTTGATCTTGGTTCGAACAGTTTTCACATGGTCATTGCGCGCGTCGTCGACGGAGCAATGCAGATCATCGGCCGCCTGAAACAGCGCGTTCATCTGGCTGACGGTCTGGATGAGAACAACATGCTGAGCGAAGAGGCCATGGAGCGCGGGTTAAGCTGCCTGTCGCTGTTTGCCGAGCGACTACAGGGCTTCTCCCCTTCCAGCGTCTGTATCGTGGGCACGCACTCGTTACGTCAGGCCGCCAACGCGACCGAGTTTCTCAAGCGTGCGGAAAAAGTGATCCCCTACCCGATTGAAATCATCTCCGGG
Organism: Kluyvera sp.; assembly: GCF_965301105.1. Classification (NCBI taxonomy): domain Bacteria; kingdom Pseudomonadati; phylum Pseudomonadota; class Gammaproteobacteria; order Enterobacterales; family Enterobacteriaceae; genus Kluyvera; species Kluyvera sp. The sequence goes on along the minus strand of NZ_CBDKZX010000002.1, from coordinate 97,819 downwards.
AATGAAGAAGCCCGTTTGATTTTCATGGGCGTAGAGCACACACAACCGGAGAAAGGCCGCAAGCTGGTCATCGACATCGGCGGCGGCTCAACGGAGCTGGTGATTGGCGAAGATTTCGAACCCAAGCTGGTGGAAAGCCGTCGTATGGGTTGCGTGAGTTTCGGCCAGCAGTTCTTCCTGGCGGGCACCATCAACCGCGAGAACTTCCAGCGCGCCCGTATGGCGGCAGTGCAAAAGCTGGAAACGCTGGCGTGGCAGTTCCGCATCCAGGGCTGGAGCGTGGCAATGGGCGCTTCCGGCACCATTAAGGCCGCGCATGAAGTGCTGCTCGAGATGGGCGAAAAAGACGGTTTCATCACCCCTGAGCGCCTGGAGAAGCTGGTGGAAGAAGTGCTGAAGTATAAGAACTTCAGCAGCCTGAGCCTGCCGGGCCTTTCCGAGGAACGTAAAGGCGTGTTTGTGCCGGGGCTGGCGATTCTTTGCGGCGTATTCGACGCGCTGGCCATTAAAGAGCTGCGTCTGTCTGACGGCGCGCTGCGTGAAGGCGTGCTGTATGAGATGGAAGGCCGCTTCCGCCATCAGGACGTGCGTAGCCGCACCGCGCAAAGCCTGGCAAACCAGTACAATATCGACCGCGAGCAGGCCCAGCGCGTACTCGAAACCACTATGCAAATGTACGATCAGTGGCTGGAGCAAAATCCTAAGCTGGGGAACCCGCAGTTGAACGCGCTGCTGAAATGGGCATCGATGCTGCACGAAGTGGGGCTGAATATTAATCACAGCGGCATGCATCGCCACTCCGCCTACATTCTGCAAAATAGCGATCTACCGGGGTTCAATCAGGAGCAGCAGTACCTGATGGCGACGTTGGTACGCTTCCATCGTAAAGCCATTAAGCTCGACGAACTGCCGCGCTTTACCCTGTTCAAGAAGAAGCAGTTCCTGCCGATGATCCAGCTGCTACGCCTGGGCGTGCTGCTGAACAACCAGCGTCAGGCAACCACCACGCCGCCGACGCTGAAGCTCACGACCGAAGCCAACCACTGGACGCTCTGCTTCCCGCACGACTGGTTTACTCAGAACGCGCTGGTGCTGCTCGATTTGGAAAAAGAGCAGGAATACTGGGAGAGCGTCACCGGCTGGTTGTTAAAAATCACCGAGGAGCGTGCGCCCGACGAAGTTGTCGCGGCCTGATTCGCTGCTTTTGCACTCCACTGCCGCCAGCTCCTCAAGGGGAGCTGGCTTACCAATGCAGTACCCCTGCAAGTAATCTATGCCCAACGCAATCGCCGCCTGACGAATCTCTTCGTTCTCCACATATTCCGCCACCACGCGCATTTTCTTCATCCGCGCCAGATGGCAGATCGATGCCACAATCTGATAGTCCATACTGCTGGTAGCAATATTGCGGATAAAGCTGCCGTCAATTTTGAGGATATCAGCGCTGATATGCTTAAGCCTGGCGTAGCTGGCATAGCCGGTACCAAAATCATCTATCGCCACCCGACAGCCCAGTTCCTGCAACTCTCGCAGCGTGCGACGCGCCTGCTCAACGTTGACCAATGAATGACTTTCCGTAATTTCAAAGACCAACTGCCAGGCTTCGATGCCATGCTCTTCCAGCAATAGCGCGACCTGTTTGGAAAAGCCTAGCCCGCTTGCCGTTGATGGCGCCAGGTTCAGCGCCAGCCGCATACCCGGGTTAGTCGCCCGGCGGCTGGCCATAAAGCGCAGCGTATTTTCCAGTACCCACAGGTCGATACGCGAGGCCATACCAAATTCGTGGGCGACCGGCAGGAACAACGTTGGCGAGATCAACTCATCATCATCATCGCCCAACATACGCAACAGCACTTCGTGATAATCATCGCCGCGAATGCCGACGATCGGCTGCGCCATCAGGCGGAAACGGTCGTTCTCCAGCGCCTGCTGAACGCGGACCATCATGGCGATTTTGTCCTTCAACTCCTGCTGTAAATGCTGCGCGCCGCGCCGCTGGAGGTTTTCCGGGCGGTCGGTCACCAGCGACAGCTCGGCCACCGTATTCAGCTCGCCCAGCATCAGCGAAAGGTGTGATACTGGCGATTGAATGTAGCAGTAGCTGAGGCCAATCTGCGGCTGTAACGGCATGCCGTTCCAGCTATAGCGGAACATCTTCAGACGCGCATAGAGATCTTCAATGCGCTCTTTGTAGGATTCCGTATGCAGCAGTACGGCGAGGTCGCTACCGGTCAGCTGGTACACCCCTTCACCAGGACGCAGCACCTCGCTCAGGTACTCCGCCAGATTCTGCTTGTAGTTGATACGCAGCATAATACCGTAGTGCCGCGTGAGTACCTCCAGGTCCGGCATACGCAGGAAACACAGTACCGACCATGGAGCCTTGCCGATTGCCCGATTCAAGGCGCGCATGTTGGGCAGATTGACCACTGGATCGATAAAGGCCATCCGTCGCACCCGCTCGTGAATGGCCCGCTGACGGCTTGAGAGCATGGCCATATAAGCAATGATAAACGAGAACACCAGGAAGCTGGAGGAGGTAATTGCCAGCTGTACGCTGTAACCTGCGGTGTGTGGCACGTAGTGATAGTGGTAGTGAATCGCCACAATCAGCAGCAGCGTCCAGACCACCGAAATAAAGCGGTAGCCGAAGCGCATCGATCCCCACAGCATAATGGGCAGCAGCAAAGAGATTGTATAGTTGGTGCTGAAAATGGTGCTGCCGCTGTCCAGCGGCTTCATCAGCAAGGAGAAAATCCCCAGCAAGAAGCCGCTCCATACTATCATTTCCGGCCACTTCACTTTTGGGTCAAAGTCCCGGCGCACCTGCGAAATAAAGGAGCGAATATAGTATGGGTTGCGGATTAATCTAATCAGCAAATAACATAACGGCACGCCGGTCAGGTAGCCCATCAGCAGCGACTGGTAGTTGATCAAATTGCGCTGGGTGAGCGGCGAGGTCCATTGTACATCGCTGAAGCTCGGGTAAATACCGATATACAGCGTAAATTGGAGCAGCAACATAAACAGCGTGGCCGGGACAAACATCTGCCAGAACAACCGCTGCGCCATGAGTCGCGTGTCGCCATGCGACACCATTTTGCGCCCGCTGTTGAAGTACTGATAGCCGCCCCATGCCACCAGCGTAGGGATCAGAAACTGCAGCGTGATGCCTATTTCTTCAACCATATGCAGATCGCGCGTGAGATAGCAGCCAATACCAACCATCAGCCCAGGCAACGCTTTCCAGCCGAAAAACAGCATCATACACAGCAGAAACGGCATCGGCAGATAATAAAGGTAGGTCTTGCCGCCGCCAACATAAGTGTACGTATTAGCAAGTCTAATTATTGGCAAGATCAGGAGTGGCAATATCAGCGGAAGCCCCCACCAGCAATCGCGATATTGCTTATATATTTTACAGAAATTCATAGATGCTCTATAGATACCCCAAATCCTGCTGGGTATTTTCAGACAGGCATCCAACCTGGCTTAAACGTCCGCGAAAGAAGGCAATGCGCGGGTATAGCGAGAATTTTAGTTATCAGCTACGAATGAAGTTTGATGTGAGTCAAGAAACCGCGTACATAAAAACAATAATTTCGTTTTCTTTGCCGTTTATCTAATTATTAATTTATCTTTGTGAATACGTATAATATCTTATATAACATTAATTAATGTTTTATCTGACGGATTTTTACATTCACCTCAATTGACCCGTGCGTCACTCTGTGCCTTAATGTACACATCGCCCGTCTATGGGTATTGCTAAAGGACCCCTTTGTGAGCCAGGTTACCAGCCTACGAAAACGACACCGATTTAACAGTCGAATGACCCGGATCGTACTGCTTATCAGTTTCCTCTTCTTCTTCGGACGCTTCGTCTACTCCTCCATCGGTGCGTGGCATCACCACCAGGACAAAAAAGAATCCCAGCAGAGCAGCCTGTCGCAACAGACGCCCCCCGCACAACCCGACGAGCGGTAATCCCCCGAAAGATTCCTTACCGGATGGCTAAGCATCCTGTTTAACCATCCGGTAAGGGATCTACATGTCAGCCCACCATATGTCGTAAAGTGGATAAAAAACGTTTCCCGCACGAATACACAAAATTTTCTTTTCGCTTCGCCGCACCATTCGCGCTGTTTTTTTATAGTCTTGATAAATGGGCAGAAAAAAGACAATAAGTGCGCAAATAATCGCTAACCCATCCATCTTGGATATATGAAAACAAATATATAGATATTTTATATATCTTCATTTGATTTTTTCGCCATTATTTTTAGCCAGGCAGGGCTTGTGATGATCGGTTTTACCTTATTTCCAAAAATAAAAAATGCTGTTGAATGGATGGCTGGCCACAGCGATGCGGTTATTCAATTTGGCTGGAATGTTGTTGCCGCTATTATCCTGTTGTTCGTTGGCAAAGCCATCTCACGCCTGCTTTCTCGCGGGCTGGAGAAGCTGCTGCTCAAACGTAAAGTCGATATCACCATTGTCCAGTTTTTCACCGCGCTGGTACGCTACATCACGCTGGCTTTCTTTGTCGTGGCCGCGCTGGGCCGCGTGGGGATTGAAACCTCATCGATCATCGCCGTCATCGGCGCTGCGGGGCTGGCTGTAGGTCTGGCGCTTCAGGGCTCGCTCTCCAACTTTGCCGCGGGCGTGCTGCTGGTTTCCCTGCGCCCTTTCCGCGCCGGCGAAGTGGTACAGATTGGCGCCATGACCGGCACAGTAGAGAAGGTGCACATTTTCTCCACCACGCTGCTGACCGGCGATAGCAAAGAAGTGGTGATCCCCAACGGCAAGATTATCGCTGACAACATTATCAACTACTCCCGTCACCCGTTCCGCCGTATCGACCTGGTCATTGGCGTGGGTTACCAGAGCCGCATTGCCGACGTGAAGCGCGTGATTAATCAGCTGATTGAAAAAGACTCGCGAATTGACCGCCAGCGCGGCGTCACCGTCCGTCTGGGAGAGCTGGGCTCCTCATCGCTGAACTTTTATGTGCGAGTGTGGGTACGCAATGCCGAGTACTGGAACACCTACTACGACCTGCTGGAGAACATCAAAGAGGCGCTGGACGCCAATCACATCGATCTGCCTTATCCACAGATGGATATTCGCGTTGAGAACGTGACCGCACCTGCGCATCCACAGCTACAGCTGGTTGATTAATCCCGAGGGCACGAGGGTGCCCTTTGCAACAGCTTCACTAATTCAGCAATCCCTTTGCTGAGGATCTTATCCTGGCGCATCACCACCGCCAGTTGGCGGTGCAAAAGTGGCGCCAGCGAACTGACGTGCAGCCCTTCACGATCGCGGGGCGCCTCAACCGCCATACGCGGAATAATACTGTAGCCCAGCCCGGCGGCCACCATGCGCTTTATCGCTTCAATACTGCCCAGCTGCATCACCGGCCGGGCTTCTACGCCTGCGCGTTGGAACCAGCCGTCAATCAGACTACGCGTGCCGCTTCCTTGCTCGAATGCGATAAGCGGTAGCGCCCGCAACCCGGCAGGCGTTGTCGTTGGCGTCCGTTGCGCCGCGGCAATAATCAGCACAAACTCTTCTCGTTGAGCCGCCATGACCTCCAGACTACGCCCGCTAGCGGGCAAGGTGACCAGCCCCAAATCGAGACGATTCTCTTCTATGGCCCGCACGATATCCGGCGTATTGCCAGTGGTCACCCCGACCGTCAGCAGCGGGTAACGCTCACGCAGTTCTTGCAGCATCGGCGGCAACAGATGAATGCACGCCGTAGCCCCGGTGCCCAACGAAATCTCACCGCTCACCTGCTCGCTGCATTCGTTTACCGACTGCACGGCTTCATTCACCGCCTGTTCAATCCGCTCGCCGTGCAGCAGCAACGCCATTCCTGCCGCCGTCGCCTTCACGCCGCGCCCGGTACGCTCAATCAACCTTGCCTGTAAGAACTGTTCAAGCTGACGTACCTGAAGACTTACCGCCGGCTGAGAGATACCCAGCACGTCAGCCGCCGCCGAAAAGCTGCCGCGCTGCACCACCAGGCGGAAGGTTGCCAGATATCCCAGATTCAGGGTCGTCATGCAAAGTTTCTCTTATCAGGGTCATAAACGGAGGGCTCTGCCAGCACAATAGCGTGAGCGTTATGCTGCCAGCAACTGCATAACTGACGAGAATATAATGAAAACACCTGCCGCCCCTCTTTCTGTCACCCTTGCCGCTGGAGGCAACCAGTTGATTAACTGGGGAATCTCGTTTTATATGCCTGGCACCTTCGCCCGCGCGATTACGCAAGATACCGGCTGGGCAGCGACGCATATCTATTTCGGCCTGACGCTGGCCATGCTGGTCATGGCGCTACTTTCGCCATGGGTCGCCCGCCTGCTGGCACATTTTGGCGGCCAGCGTGTGGTGATCGGCGGCACAATGCTGATTGCCATAGGCTGTCTTTTGATGTCTCTCATCCACACCTTGTCGGGATGGTACTGCGCCTGGATACTGACCGGCGTCGGCATGCGGCTGGCACTGTACGACGGTCTGTTTGCCGCGCTGGTGTACCTTTACGGCCAGCGAGCCAGAGCGACCATTTCCCGCGTCACCTTAGCCGGCGGGCTAGCCTCCGCATTCTTCTGGCCGCTGGGCAGTGCATTACTCACGCTAATCGACTGGCGACATGCGCTGCTGGTGTACAGTCTGCTCGGGTTTCTGAGCGCTCTGATTCTCATCCCAATGCCCACCCCAAAACGGCCGCCAGTGAGCACGCGCAGCCCCAGCGCAGCCCTCTCCCGCGACGTTCATATGGGCTGGCTTTACGCCGCACTGATTGCCATCGTGACCTTTATCTCTAATGGCACCTCTACGCATCTGCCGGAGTTTATCGCCGCCCATGGTCTCCCCATCGCCGTGGGTATTCTGTGGGGAATCGGGCAGACCGGGGCGCGCTTTCTTGAAGTCGCCTCCGGCTCCGTGTTAACCCCTATCAGACTGACGCTGCTCACGGTCTTTTTCATACCGCTGTGCTTTGCATTGGGTATCAGCAGCACACATATTGGCTGGGCGGCCGGAGGATTTGTCCTCGGGTACGGCGCAATCAACGGTTTGACCACGGTATTCAAAGCCACGTTGCCACTTCAACTGTTCGCCGCCGAAGACTATGCCCGCCGCACTGGCGTATTGCTGATCCCCGCCCAACTGCTGGCCGCCGCCTCGCCGTTTGCCTACGCCTGGCTCAATCAGACGCTGGGTATGCAGGGAAGCCTTACCGTATCCGCAGCCCTTGCTGTCATAGCCGCTGGGCTGGCGGTGACCATTGCGCTGTGCCAGACTGCTCGCATAACAAAAAACAACGATCAACACGCTTCACGACAAGGATAACCCCCATGCACCTGCAAACCGAACGCCTGATCCTCCGCCCGGTGGCGATCACAGACCTTGACGCGCTTTTCCGTATTTATGGCGATCCGGCGACCAACACTTTTAATCCCGCGGGCCCACATCCGGATATCGAACACTCTCACCGCATCCTGACGGGGTGGCTTGAACATCGCGACACTCACGGCTTCGGCAACTGGGCGTTCAGTCTGCGGGAGACACCCGAACAGATCATCGGTTTTGGCGGGCTGCGCATTGTCGAATATCCTTTCGGCGCGGTGAATAACCTGGGCTACCGCTTTGCTCCCGAGGCGTGGGGAAAAGGGTTGGCGACAGAATTTGCCCTCGCGGCGGTGGAGTATGCGTTTACGACGTTAAAACTTGATGAGGTCGTCGGTATTGTGCGCAAGAATCATCTGGCATCACAGAAAGTATTGCTGAAGTGCGGAATGAGGCTGGTCAGAGAAATTAACGATGTGCCGGGGGCGGAGCCAAGTTTGCAGTATCGGCGACGACGTGACGAAGCGGCATAAAAAAACCCTCTGCCAGGCAGAGGGTTTTGCACGCTAACGGAGAGGGAAAATTATTCCCACTCGATCGTGGCTGGCGGCTTACCGCTGATGTCATACACCACGCGGGAAATACCGTTCACTTCGTTGATGATGCGGTTAGAGACGCGGCCTAAGAAATCGTACGGCAGGTGTGCCCAGTGCGCGGTCATAAAGTCGATGGTTTCCACAGCACGCAGGGAAACAACCCAGTCGTACTTACGGCCATCGCCCATTACGCCAACGGAGCGAACCGGCAGGAACACGGTGAACGCCTGGCTCACTTTGTTGTACAGGTCAGCTTTGTGCAGCTCTTCAATGAAGATAGCGTCCGCACGACGCAGCAGGTCGCAGTACTCTTTCTTCACTTCGCCCAGCACGCGCACGCCCAGACCCGGGCCCGGGAACGGGTGACGGTACAGCATGTCGTACGGCAGGCCCAGTTCCAGACCGATCTTACGCACTTCGTCTTTGAACAACTCACGCAGCGGCTCAACCAGACCCATCTTCATCTCTTTCGGCAGGCCGCCCACGTTGTGGTGAGATTTGATAACGTGTGCTTTACCGGTGGCAGACGCCGCAGATTCGATCACGTCAGGATAGATAGTGCCCTGCGCCAGCCATTTCACGTCTTCCAGCTTCAGCGCTTCTTCGTCGAACACTTCCACGAACACGCGGCCGATAATCTTGCGTTTCGCTTCCGGATCGTTCTCGCCTTTCAGCGCGTCCAGGAAGCGCTGCTCGCCTTCCACGTGAACGATGTTCAGACCGAAGTGGTCGCCGAACATGTCCATCACCTGCTGGGCTTCGTTGAGACGCAGCAGACCGTTATCGACGAAGACGCAGGTCAGGTTTTTACCGATAGCGCGGTGCAGCAGCATCGCGGTGACGGAAGAGTCCACGCCGCCAGACAGGCCCAGAATAACTTTGTCTTCGCCAACTTGTTCACGAATACGCGCAACGGCGTCGTCGATGATTTTAGCCGGGGTCCACAGGGCTTCACACTGACAGATATCGCGTACGAAGCGCTCCAGCATGCGCATGCCCTGACGGGTGTGGGTCACTTCCGGGTGGAACTGCACGCCGTAGAAGCGTTTTTCTTCGTGCGCCATAATGGCGAACGGGCAGGTCTCGGTGCTGGCAACGGTGACAAAACCTTCCGGGATCGCGGTCACTTTATCGCCGTGACTCATCCACACGTCCAGCAGCGGTTTGCCTTCTGCGGTCAGAGAATCTTCGATACCGCGAATCAGCGCGCTGTCGGTCTGCACTTCAACCTGGGCGTAGCCGAACTCACGCTCGTTAGAACCTTCAACATGGCCACCTAACTGCATCGCCATGGTCTGCATACCGTAGCAGACGCCAAAGACCGGCACACCGGCGTTGAAGACGTACTCAGGCGCGCGCGGGCTGTTTGCTTCGGTGGTGCTTTCCGGGCCACCGGAGAGGATGATGCCGCTCGGGTTGAACTCACGGATTTGTGCTTCAGTAACATCCCATGCCCACAGTTCACAGTAGACGCCCAGTTCGCGGACGCGACGCGCGACCAGCTGGGTATACTGCGATCCGAAATCGAGGATGAGAATGCGATGTTTATGAATATTGTCTGTCATTTGACGATAATTCCGAGGCAAGTGAAACAATAACAAAACGCCCGGTTTAAAACCGGGCGCGGAAACTTATCAGGAGCCCAGACGGTAGTTCGGGGACTCTTTGGTGATGGTCACGTCGTGAACGTGGCTTTCCTGGATGCCCGCACCGCTGATGCGTACGAATTCCGCTTTGGTACGCAGCAGGTCAATGGTACCACAGCCGGTCAGACCCATACAGGAGCGCAGGCCGCCCATCTGCTGGTGAATGATCTCTTTCAGGCGGCCTTTATACGCTACGCGACCTTCGATACCTTCAGGTACCAGTTTGTCAGCGGCGTTATCGCTCTGGAAGTAACGGTCGGAGGAGCCTTTGGACATCGCGCCCAGAGAACCCATACCACGGTAAGATTTGTAAGAACGGCCCTGGTAGAGTTCAATTTCGCCCGGGGATTCTTCAGTACCGGCCAGCATAGAGCCCACCATCACGGCAGCGGCGCCAGCGGCAATCGCTTTAGCGATATCACCGGAGAAACGGATACCGCCGTCAGCGATAACCGGAATACCGGTGCCTTCCAGCGCTTCAACCGCGTCGGAAACGGCGGTGATCTGCGGAACGCCCACGCCGGTCACGATACGAGTCGTACAGATGGAGCCAGGGCCGATACCCACTTTCACCGCGCTGCAACCGGCTTCCGCCAGTGCGCGAGCGCCAGCGCCAGTCGCGACGTTACCGCCGATGATTTGCAGGTCAGGATATTTCGCCCGGGTTTCACGGATACGCTGCAGCACACCTTCAGAGTGACCGTGAGAGGAGTCAATCAGCAGGACGTCAACGCCCGCGGCAACCAGCGCATCAACACGCTCTTCGTTGCCCGCGCCCGCGCCCACTGCGGCCCCAACGCGCAGACGACCTTTCTCATCTTTACACGCGTTCGGTTTACGTTCGGCTTTTTTGAAGTCTTTAACGGTGATCATGCCCAGCAGGTGGAAGCTATCGTCAACCACCAGCGCTTTTTCGACGCGACGTTCGTGCATTTTGGCGAACACCACATCACGCGCTTCGCCTTCGCGAACGGTTACCAGACGATCTTTCGGAGTCATGTAGACGCTCACCGGCTGGCTCAGGTCGGTGACGAAACGCACGTCACGGCCGGTAATGATACCTACCAGTTCATTGTCTTCGGTCACAACCGGATAGCCCGCGAAGCCGTTGCGCTCGGTCAGCTCTTTCACTTCTGCCAAAGTGGTGGTTGGCAGCACGGTCTGCGGGTCGGTTACCACGCCGGATTCGTGTTTTTTCACGCGGCGAACTTCTTCCGCCTGGCGCTCGATAGACATGTTTTTGTGGATAAAACCAATGCCGCCTTCCTGTGCCAGGGCAATCGCCAGGCGCGCTTCAGTCACGGTGTCCATTGCCGCAGAGAGCATAGGAATGTTCAGACGAATGGTTTTGGTCAGCTGAGTGCTAAGGTCAGCCGTGTTCGGCAGAACGGTAGAATGAGCGGGAACGAGGAGGACGTCGTCAAACGTCAGGGCTTCTTTAGCGATACGTAGCATGGGCAATATCTCACCTGGGAGGTTATTAAATATTGCCGCGGCATTATACAGAGCGTAAGCGATTGCATCCACACTTTTTTGCAAAAAATGCTTGCGATCGCCCTCTGGCAGGTTACTATCGACTGAATAACCTGCTGATTTAGAATTTGATCCCGCTCACATGTTATCCTCACAAAGCCCCGCAATTTTTACCGTTAGCCGCCTTAACCAGTCGGTGCGTCTGCTGCTCGAAAAAGAGATGGGCCAGGTGTGGATTAGCGGCGAGATCTCCAACTTTACCCAGCCCTCTTCCGGCCACTGGTACTTCACCTTAAAAGACGATAACGCCCAGGTGCGCTGCGCGATGTTCCGCAACAGCAACCGCCGGGTGACGTTCCGCCCGCAGCACGGACAACAGGTGCTGGTGCGCGCCAACATCACGCTGTATGAGCCGCGCGGCGACTACCAGATTATCGTCGAGAGCATGCAGCCTGCGGGCGAAGGGCTGTTGCAGCAAAAATATGAACAGCTTAAAGCCAAACTACAGGCGGAAGGGTTGTTCGATCAGCAATACAAGCAGCCGCTGCCCTCCCCGGCCCACTGCGTCGGGGTGATTACCTCAAAAACCGGCGCGGCGCTGCACGATATTCTCCACGTTCTTAAACGCCGCGATCCCTCGCTGCCGGTGGTGATTTACCCCACCGCGGTACAGGGCGACGATGCGCCGGGGCAAATCGTTCGCGCCATTGAGTTGGCCAACGCCCGCGGCGAGTGCGACGTATTAATCGTCGGGCGCGGCGGCGGCTCGCTGGAAGATTTGTGGAGCTTTAACGACGAACGCGTGGCGCGCGCTATTTTTGCCAGCCGCATTCCGGTGGTTAGCGCCGTCGGCCACGAAACCGACGTCACTATCGCCGATTTTGTCGGCGACCTGCGAGCCCCCACGCCATCGGCGGCGGCGGAGATCGTCAGCCGTAACCAGCAGGAGCTGCTGCGTCAGATTCAGTCCGCCCAGCAGCGTTTGGGCATGGCGATGGACTACTACCTCGCCAACCGTAGCCGTCGTTTTACTCAGATGTTCCATCGCCTGCAGCAGCAGCATCCGCAGCTGCGTCTGGCGCGCCAGCAAACCTCGCTGGAGCGGCTGCGTCAGCGCATGAACAGCGCGCTGGAAAGCCAGATCAAACAGGCCAATCAGCGCCAGCAGCGCATGCTGCAACGTCTGAACCAGCAGAATCCGCAACCGCGTATTCATCGCGCCCAGTCGCGTATCCAGCAACTGGAATATCGCCTGGCCGAAACCATTCGCGCACGCCTCAGCGAACAGCGCGAACGCTTTGGCAATGCGGTCACGCATCTGGAAGCCGTCAGCCCGCTGGCGACGCTGGCGCGCGGCTATAGCGTCACTACCGCCAGCGATGGCAAGGTATTGAAACAGGCAAAACAGGCAAAAGCCGGAGAAATGCTGACGACCCGGCTGGCAGACGGCTGGGTCGAGAGTGAAATTAAAACAGTAACGCCGGTGAAAAAAACGCGCTCACGGAAAAAAGCCGTTTAATCGTTCAACATAACCGGGCCTACAGGCCCGGTATCCTCTCGCTTATTCCCCCGCAGGCACCCACTCAACCCGCTTTTTCGAGATCATCCCGTGGCCGTTCTGGCAGAAGAAATCCACCGCGCCGCAGGCTTTTAACACTTCCAGCGGCTTATGGCACTCGGGGCAGCGTGGCTCGAGGGTAAAGGTTTTATCACAGTGCGCGCAGTGCGCCTGTTGGCCCTGCACCTCCAGCGAGGCCTGACAGGTTGGGCAGATGAATTCCATGGCGACTCCTTAACATCGTATTGTGCCGCCATTTTATCACGTCTCAGTGCGTTCCACGTAACCGCTGCTGAATCTGCAACAGCGCCTCGACCTCGCCAATGCGCCGCGCCGTGAGCTTCGCCACTTCCTGCGGCGCACGGGAATACAAACTTTGCGCGCCCAGAATCTGATCGCCCAGACAGTGGGCATAAATTGCGCCGCGACGGGTCCAGCCGAGTACGGAATCGCCACAAATCAGCTCAACGCGCTCGCCCTCGGGGCCACGGTTCTGGCTTATCACTCGCCCGTCGCGCAAGGAAATACGGATGCCCTTGCGCTCGACGCCCGGCCCGGCGTATTTATTCAGCCATAGGTTGACCGCAATACCGCCAAGCGTGCCAATCAGATGTGCCTCGCCCTCTGCCGTTTCGGTATCGCCCAGCGCAATGGGCTGCCCTAGGCGGTCCTTAACCCGTTCAGCCCGCAGCACAATGTCATCGCTGCCGCCGAGATAGCGCACCGTCTCACGCATCATCGCCAGTACGTGAGTGCCAATATCGACAATCACCCCGTCCGGGTGGCGCAACTGGCGGGTATCCGGTTCCCCGGTAGCAAAATTCAGCGCGATAGGTTCACCCGCGGCGTTATAGCCACTCGGCTCAAGCAGAAAACCGTCGATGCTGACAATCTCGTCCAGCGCGGTGACCACCGGGCGGTCAATTACCGCGCCATCTTCAGGTTGCCAGCGGTCATCCATTCGGCCCTGTGCCAGACACAATACGCCGTCCCGGGCCATCCAGTGATCCAGCGCCAGCACGCGCCGAGCGTTATCCGGCACCGAAAGCAGCTGGCGCAGCGCGGTAAGCTGGTCCAGCGTGGCGGCAATCGGCTTTTCTACCACAATCCGCGGAATCGGCGAACGCAGCGCTTGTTCAAGTACCGGCAAATGCGCCAGCGAAACGGTGGTAATAAACAGCGTGTCGATGGGCTGCGCCAGCAGTGCGGCAAGGGATTTAAAGGTCGTTACGCCCGGCAGCACCCGCAGCGGATTGCTGTCATAGCCGCAAATCGAGCTCACTGGCAGCGACAGCGCCTTTAGCGCAGGTAAATAGGCGGTTTCAACCACCGACCCGAGGCCGATAAAGCCAATATTCATAACATTCGACTCATGCAGAAAAACAATACGGCGGGCATTATGCGTGAAGCGCCATCACAGAAACGTGTCCGCGATGGCGTATTGCGGTTAGCGCACCGCGCGCAGACGGTCGAAACCAGCCGCCAGATCGGTTTTTAAATCATCCATATCTTCCAGCCCCATCTGGATGCGCAGCGTCAGGCCGCCAGGCTGCCAGCTGGTCGCGGTGCGGTAATCGGCGCAGTTGAACGGAATAATCAGGCTTTCAAAACCGCCCCACGAATAGCCCATGGCGAAAATGCGCATATGATCCAACATATTCGCCACCCCCGCTTTGGTAAATTCGGGCTTCAGCACCAGCGAAAACAGCCCGGATGAGCCGGTAAAATCACGCTTCCAGATCTCGTGCCCCGGGCACTCCGGCAGCGCCGGGTGCAGAACCTTCAACACTTCCGGGCGCGCCTGTAGCCAATGCGCCATCTCCAGACCGCGCTGTTCAGCCTCTTTCAGGCGCAGATGCATCGTACGCAGCCCGCGCAGAGCCAGGAAGCAGTCTTCCGCGCCGGGCAGCATGGCCATCAGATCGTAGGTTTTACGCAATCGCGGCCACCAGGCGTCATTGGCTGACACCAGCCCCATCAGCAGGTCAGAATGGCCGCCGAGATATTTGGTCCCCGCCTCGAGCGAGAGGTCGCAACCGTGCTCGTGGGCACGAAAGAAAATCGGCGTCGCCCAGGTATTGTCGATAATGGTGGCGATCCCTTGTTTTTTCGCCGCCTGGGTCATCGCCGGAACATCCTGAATCTCAAAGCTCTGCGAGCCGGGGGACTCAAGGAACAGCGTGGTGGTGTTCGCGCGAAAAAGCGAGGCTATCTCCGCGCCAATCAGCGGGTCGTAATAGGTGGTCTCAATACCCATTTTGGCCAGCATACCGGCGCAGAAATTGCGAGTCGGTCGGTAAACGCTATCAGGCATCAGCAGATGATCGCCCGCTTTCAGCGTTGTCAGCAGGGCCAGCGAAATCGCCCCCAGCCCGGACGGTGACAGTACGGTCCCGGCGGCACCGGCCAGCACGCTCCAGGCGTTCTCGAGGCTGGCGATGGTCGGCGTACCCATTGTGCCGTAGTTAAATTCGGCGCGATTATGTTCAAGATCGTCAACCGTCGGAAAGACCACCGTAGAGCCGCGATAAATCGGCGCATTCACAAACCCTGCCTGGCGGGAAGTATCCCGGCCTAGCTGGGTAATTTGCGTGCTGATATTAAAATCGGATGGAGAATGATGACCCATAATTTACCTCGTACCTTTCAGCGGCCTTGCCGACGAGAAATCGTGTTATTCATTGCCCCATTGATTGAGGAATTCCGCAATATCATCAATGCGCTGTTCTTTAATGCCCGCTTCGGCGGCCATCTCTTTTTGCGCGTCTTCGCTGATCTCTTCGTTGTTCATTAAGCGGGTAATCAGCAGCTGGAAATAGTGTGCCAGCGCATCACGCTCGGCGTCATTCACCGCCTGCGCGGCTTCGGTCGAGTATTCATCGACGATGTCATAAAATTTCAGCGGGATTTCGTGCGTCATAGACAGCTCCTGGAATAAAGACTGGCAAAACGGTGACTATCCTACGTTACGCGCTATCAGGTCAACGTGCGTTTTCATACGGGCGGCAAATTACTCAACAATCACCTTCACTTTCGGTTTAGACAGCAGAATTTTAATCAACTCAGTGAATTTCACCGGTTTATAAAAGTAGTATCCCTGCTGGAACGTAATGTCATTTTTGTTGAGATAGTCGAGTTGTTCTTTGGTTTCGACGCCTTCAGCCACAATGCTCAGCGAAAGCTTGCGGGCCAGGTCCAGCACGCAGTCCAGAATGCGCGTCGAATCCGGATCGGCATTGACCCGTGCGACAAAACTTTGGTCGATTTTTATATAATCAATATGTAGATCATGAAGATAAGACAATCCCGAATAGCCGGTACCGAAATCATCCAGCGCAATCACAAAACCGTTTTCGTGCAGGGTATTCAACGTTTGTACCAAATCTTCATCCACGTGCAGCGGCTCGCGTTCCGTCACTTCAAGCACCAGGTTGAGATCCTTGCGGTGGAAACTGTCTTTAAAGCGCAGGCACTCGTCGACAAAGTCCGGCTTGGCGATATGCGACGCGCTAAAGTTAATACCGACATGAAAACCCTCCGGCAGTTTGCTTTCGATGGCGTTCATATTGTCCACGACCTGCGCCATCAGGCTACGCGTCAGCGGCACAATCAGCCCCGATTTTTCCGCCACCGGAATAAACGACGCCGGGGAAATATAGCCCGCGCGCGGGTGTTTCCAGCGGGCAAGCACTTCAACGCCGCGCAGCGTCCCCTCCCTACCGTTCACCACCATCTGGTAAAAAGGAACGATTTCACCGTTGGCTATCGCCCGGCGCAGCATCTCTTCCGGCGTCATCTCTTTGTTCAGGTATTTACCCAGCACATAAGCCGTGACAATTGAGATAACGCCAAGAAAAAGCAGGATGCCAAATCCGCGGGTGATCATGCGCTGTAGGCTAAATAACGGCGGCTGATTGTAGACAATACTGAAGGGATATTTTGTCGAGCTGATTTGCCCGCTATAGCGAGCGTTTCCGCTCACCACGTCGCCGGACATGCCAATCGTCGACTCCCCTACCCGTAAGGCAAAATGCACGCCCTTCAGAGGGACATTCAGCGCGCCGCGAATATGCTGGTCGCTAATGGTGACCAGGATGCGACTGGCGGTTAACTGAGTGCTATAGATAAGAATTGGCTGCCCATTCGACGTCTCGCGTGCAGGTGCCAGCAGCAAATTACGCGCCTCCATCGGCGGAATTTGTGACAGTAAAATACGGTTCCCCGGTAGGGATGAGCACCAGATCGCGCCACTTTTCACAATAACAATCGTGCGCAAATGTGGCTGCAATGCCGCTTCAGTACCGAGCTGATATTGCCCCTCCGGATTACATCCTTTATTCGCAATATCGGTGGCCACGCGGGTCGCCCGGAAAGCTTCATCGAGAATAAGGTTGATATTATTGGCGGCATATCGGGCGCCGCCAAGACTTTCCGCACGAGAGGAATACCAAAGCTGAGTATTCAAAATAAAAACACCGGCCAGAAACAGGCACACGGCGGCAATGACAGGAAGAAGCGCGCTACGCATTATCATGTCCTGGGCGAAGAGATTTATTTTTGGCTGTGGATAGTGAGTCGCGCAAATACGCGAATAAAGAAAGGATGGTCGAGAGAAGCAGAAATCGCCATTAGACCAATAACATTTTGCCATTTCTCTTGCCGGGAAAAAGGCACCCCGGCGACACCGGAGTACCTTGAGAAGCTTACTCCAGTGCCAGCAGCGCGAAGCTCGCCAGCCAGTGGCCGCCGCTGTAGTGGCTGCCCACCACGTGCTCAACGCTGGCCGCCAGATGGCGCGCCACGGCGTCGCCCAGCGCTTGCTGCGCCGCATGGTCTTGCGGCAAAGCGCGGGCGATATGTTTCATACACCAGGCGCGGCTGAGGTTCAGGCCGTCAAGATGGGCAATTTTCGGGTCGGTACGGTCGCTCACTTCCGCCGGGTTCATCAGTGCCGACACCGACGCCACGTCCGGCAGGAAGGCATCAAACCACGCCGGGAAGTTCCTCGCGACTTTGCTCATCAGCAGCGCTTCGGTCAACGCGCCGGAAATATACTCGTCACCGCCCGGTTCATAATGCGCCGGGTACTGCGTGTCGGCCACATAGAAGCGGTTAGCGGCGTCGAGAATCGCCCCCTCCAGCGTCTTATCGGCCTGCGCGCGGGCGTAGTCCAGCCCCAGCGCCAGCGCGAAAGCGGTGTTGTAGTGCGTGCCCACGCGAATCGGGTAGGTCAGCTTGCTGAGATAATCGATAAGGCGGGTACGGATATCCTGCGTCAGCGGTTCGAGCGTCGCAAACCAACGCGCGGCCTGCGGCAGAGAGGCGTGTTTCAGCTCCTGCGCCAGCGCCAGCAGCCAGCCGTAGCCGTAAGGACGCTCAAACGACGCGCGGAACGGCGCGGTGAAATAGGCCAGCTCCTGCGCCACGTTTTCCTCGGTGAAGTGCTCGTCAAACAGCGCGATGATTTCATCGCGGCACGGCAGATCCGGGTAAAGGCGCACGCAGCGCAGCAGTAGCCAGTAGCCGTGTACCGCCGAGTGCCAGTCGAAGCAGCCATAAAAAATCGGGTGCAGCGTACGGGGCGGCAGCACATCGCCATCATCATTCAGCAGATGCATGATGTGGTTTGGATATTCCTGGCGCAAATAGGTCAAGGGCATACGGGCGAAAGCGTCAGCCTGATGTTGCGTTAATTCCATAACAGCTCCTGAAAAAGTCACCGCGCTTAGCGAAACACGAGGAAGTACATTAAAAAGACGTTCACCACCAGCAGCGGTAGGGCCGTGGGGATCTGAACCTTAATCACCTGATACTTATCTTTCAGCTCAAGCAGCGCGGCGGGCACAATATTGAAGTTGGCGGCCATCGGCGTCATCAACGTGCCGCAGTAGCCGGCATACATCCCAATCGCCAGCAGCGGCGCCGGGTTGCCGTGGTGAAGATGGATCAGGAACGGCAGCGCAATACCGGCGCTGAGTACCGGGAAGGCGGCAAAGGCGTTGCCCATGATCATGGTAAACAGCGCCATACCGACGCAGTAAATCACCACCAGCATGAAGCGGTTATCCGGGTTCACAAACAGGCTCACCACCTTCTGCACCGATTCGCCGGTATCCGCGACCACAAATACGCCGCCCAGCATGGCGAGCATCTGCGGCAGAATCACCGCCCAGCCAATGGTGTCCACCAGACGGCGAGACTGACGAATGGCATGCAGCGGCGTGCCACGCGTCAACCACCAGCCGGTCAGAATGGCCGCCACACAGGCCACGCACAGCGCCGCCAGCGTCAGTTGCTTCTGGTCAAGCAGATACACGCCGCCAATCGATACGCCTTTCAGGAACAGCGTGCCGATGACCGTCACTACTGGAATCATTAATGCAGGCAGGAATAACCAATTTTTCAGTCGGTTAGACGAGGCAACACGTTCGCTGTCGCTCGACATTTTGTATTCGCCTTTGCCAACCAGCCCACAGCCCGCCAGCAGCGCTATGACAATCACCGCCCCGCCGATAATGCGATAAGCCAGCGATTTCCCCAGTTCCTGGACCATCAGATCGCCAAACAGGAAAATCCCGCCGAACAGGAACCAGAACAGCGCGGTGGTAAAACGTTTCGGGTTGCCGCGATCGCGCAGCGTCATGATAACCAGCAGCATCACGACAAAACCGATCAGGTAATAAACGCGATTGATGGTGATAAGTGTACTCATGGCGTCACCGCCTTCGAGCCTTGGGCGTTGCGCCACGCCATCACGTCACGGCGAATGCTGGCGTCCAGACGCAGCAGGCGAATCATGTGGATAATCAGCGCGGAAATGGCCGTCGGAATAGCCCACAGGCCAATATGCAGCGGTTCAATCCCGCTAATCCCGTTCTCTTTGAGGAAGGCGTCAATCAACAGCACCGCGCCGAAGGCGATAAAAATATCTTCGCCGAAAAAGACGGCAATATTGTCGCAGGCGGCGGCGTGCGCTTTGATTTTATCGCGGATGTGCTGCGGCAGTTCGCCGTATTCATTCAACGCCGCCCCTTCCGCCATCGGCGCCAGCAGCGGGCGTACCGTCTGTGCATGACCGCCCAGTGACATCAGGCCCAGCGCGGCCGTCCCCTCACGCGCCACAAAGTAGAGCATCAGAATACGCGCCGAGGTGGCGCTGGCGATTTTAGCCACCCACGCCTGCGCGCGCTCCTTCAGACCGTAGTATTCCAGCAGGCCAATCACCGGCAGAATCAGAATGAAAGTCGCCAGTGAGCGGCTATTCACAAACTTTTCGCCAAAGGTTTCCAGCAGCATGCCGAAATCCATGCCAACCAGCAGTCCTGTCGCCAGACCGGCGACAACGACCACCAGCAGCGGGTTAAAGCGCAGCGCAAAGCCAATCACCACCACCGGAATCCCGATAAGCGGCATCAGTGTCGTACCGTCCATAAACGTTTACCCTATCCAAAGTGTGCGTTGCACGCCGAAGGCTCTTTTTTATCGCGTCACCTCAAGGTGAAGCGTGCGGCATTGCGGCGAACGATGTTGTGTTGTGTCATCAGACCGCGTAAATCTACGTATGCGTCATCGGTCTGTGCTAAAAATCTATATCTGAACGCGGATAACATGTAAACAATTTATCAATAAAACGTTCTTATATTATCTCGTTTCATTTACATTCTTTGCGAATAGTCACAATTGCGTAAGGACAGTTATGACCTCGAAAAAAACAGCTACACCTGCCACAAACGACGATATCAACGAAAGCCGGATCGTCTCCTCACGCCATCTGATCTCCGAGCGCTGCGCGGAATTATCGGAGCTGGAGTACGCCCTGATCATGACCAGTAACGCCTTCAACAAATGGATGGTGCGCTGTATGACCGCGGCGGGCGAGCCGGATATGGGGGCGTTTGATGTGTCACTTTTGCATCACGTGAACCATCGCAATCGCAAGAAGAAGCTGGCGGATATCTGCTTTGTACTGAACGTGGAAGACACCCACGTGGTGACCTATGCGCTGAAAAAACTGGTCAAAGCGGGCTACGTCACCAGTGAGAAAGTGGGTAAGGAGCTCTATTTCTACACTACGGAAGAAGGGAAAGCGCTGTGCATGAAATACCGCGACGTGCGGGAAGCGTGTTTGATTTCGATTCAGGTGGAGAGCGGTATTCCGGGACATTCGATTGGCGAGACCGCCCAGTTGCTGCGGACCATCTCGTCGCTGTATGACACCGCCGCGCGGGCCGCGGCGTCGCTGTAGCAAGGCGCTCGCCGGGGACGGACGACGAGCGCAGGAAACTCAGTCGGCGC
Source organism: Kluyvera sp. (assembly GCF_965301105.1). Taxonomy (NCBI): domain Bacteria; kingdom Pseudomonadati; phylum Pseudomonadota; class Gammaproteobacteria; order Enterobacterales; family Enterobacteriaceae; genus Kluyvera; species Kluyvera sp. The sequence continues at coordinate 76,892 of NZ_CBDKZX010000002.1, read as the reverse complement.
GTACAGCAATCTGCCGGGCGTCGAACGCATCGCGCAGCCGACGAGCGAATGCCAACGCCTGCGCGCCGTCACCGTGCAGACACACCGTCTGGGCATTCACCTTTGCCCAGACGCCATCACGGCTCATTACCCGGCCATTCAGCACCATTTCCAGCGTACGGGCTACCGCCTCATCCTCATCGTGAATCAGCGCGCCAGCCTCGCTACGCGGTACCAACGAGCCGTCCGCCAGATAGCCGCGATCGGCAAACACTTCTTCCCGAGTGGTCAGCCCATGATGTATGCCTGCGCGAATGAGCTCGCTACCGGCTAACCCCACCAGGATAAGAGACGGCTCAACACTGTGCACCGCTCTGGCGATAGCATCCGCCAGCAGCGGCTCTTTCGCCGCCTGGTTGTACAGCATGCCGTGAGGTTTAACGTGCGTTAGCGCACCGCCTTCGGCGCGGGCGATCGCCGCCAGCGCGCCAATCTGATACAGCGTCTGCGCATAGACCACGTCAGGCGGTAGCTGCATCGCAGTACGGCCAAAGTTTTCCCGGTCGGGGAAGCTCGGGTGTGCGCCGATAGCCACACCGTGTTTCAGCGCCAGCAACACGCTCTGGCGCATGGTCTGCGCGTCCCCGGCATGGAATCCACAGGCTATGTTGGCCGACGTAATCAGCGGCATCAGCGCGCTATCGTTCTCACAGCCTTCGCCGAGATCGGCGTTTAAATCAATCTTCATCGTTCAATCGCCATTCCAGTTGTTCAAAGTAACGCTGCTGCTGAGCGCGCGCGGCCAGCGCCTCTTCCAGCGTGCAGAGGTCAAAGTGTACCGTTTCACCGAGCCGGATTTGCGCCAGGTTGTACATGTCCGCCTCAATCACGCAGGCAATGCGCGGGTAACCGCCGGTGGTCTGCGCGTCGTTCATCAGTACAATCGGTTGGCCATTGTGCGGCACCTGAACCACGCCGGGGAGCAGACCGTGGGAGAACATCTCACGAGATTCCGTACGCTCCAGCACCTGGCCCTGCATACGGTAGCCCATGCGATTGCTCTGCGGGCTGAGCTTCCACGGCGCGCGCCAGAAGGACTCGTGCGCCGCGGCGGAAAATTCATGGTACTCCGGCCCCGGTAAAGCGCGTACGCGGTTGCCCCACAGCAACTGACGCACACCGCGACGCTGACGGAAGTCACGCGTTGCCGGGCGCAGCGGCAGGCGATCGCCCTCTTGCAGGCTTCGCCCCTCAAAGCCGCCGAATCCGGCCTTTAAATCGGTGCTGTAAGAACCCATCATGCAAGGCACATCGAAACCGCCAGCCACCGCCAGATAGCTGCGCATCCCACGTTTTGGCAGCGCCAGTTTGAGGCGCTGGCCCGCGCGCACCGGCCAACGCCAGCCGGACCACACCGGCTGACCGTCGAGCGTGGCCGCGCAGTCCGCGCCCGCGAGAGCAAACCAGCCGTCGCGATGAAAAACCAAATCACACTGCCCCAGCGTGATTTCCAGTACGGCGCTGTCGGCGGCGTTACCGACCAGCAGATTAGCGATGCGCAATGCCGCAGAATCCATCGCCCCGCAGCGGCTAATCCCCGACTGCCGTAGACCATGTCGCCCGCCGTCCTGCAAGGTGGTGCTCATCCCTGCGCGAATAATCTCTAACACACGCCCTCCTTAGACGGCACAAAACGAACCCGATCGCCTGGCTGTAGTAGCGTCGCTGGCTCTCGCTGCGGGTCGAACAGGCGTAAATCGGTACGGCCAATGATTTGCCAGCCACCGGGGGTCGGCAGCGGATAGATTCCCGTCTGACTGCCGCCAATTCCCACCGATCCCGCTGGTACGGCAAGGCGCGGTTCCGCCCGTCGCGGCGTCGCCAGTTCGGTTGGCAGGCCGCCAAGATAGGGGAAACCAGGCTGGAAGCCGATAAAGTAGGTGATGTAGTCCGCTGACGCGTGGCGTTCAACCACCTGCTGTTCACTCAGGCCAGTATGCCGCGCCACATCCGCTAAATCAGGGCCGTGCTCACCGCCATAAATCACCGGAATCTCTATCTGCCTTGAGTCCAGAGTCACCGCTTCGCTCTCTTCCCACCAGCGCTGTAAACGCTCGATGGCATCCAGCGCCAACGACGCCGGGTTACGAAGCATCACGGTGATATTGTTCATCCCCGGAATCACTTCAACCACTTCGGGCACTCCCGCCAGACGTTGCGCCAGCCCCCAAATCCGTTGCTGGCTTTCCAGCGTCAGCGGCGGTTCCAGCTCCAGAACCACCGCGCTCTCTCCTAACAGATAACACCGCGCTCGCTGCACGTTTTCACCTTTACTCATGCTGGGTTGCAGAGGCCGATGGATGTTAAAGTCGGCCACCATTTCCATTTACAATTCAGCAATAATGCAAATGTGTCAATGTCTTCAGTTTGGATCTGTACGAGCGAATCCGGTTATCTGAACGACGGGCAGTAAAAAGCCCGCATTATGCGGGCTTGATATATTTGGCAAATTCGCGCTTAGCGTGAACGCTTACTTGCTTTTCTTAATGTGTTTAATCAAACGCTTACGTTTACGCATCTGAGTCGGCGTCAAGGTATTGCGTTTATTCGCATACGGGTTCTCGCCTTCCTTGAACTGAATGCGGATAGGGGTGCCCATCACGTCCAGCGATTTGCGGAAGTAGTTCATCAGATAGCGCTTGTAAGAATCCGGCAGGTCTTTTACCTGGTTGCCGTGAATCACCACAATCGGCGGGTTATAACCACCGGCATGGGCGTATTTCAGCTTCACGCGGCGACCGCGCACCAGAGGCGGCTGGTGATCTTCAGCAGCCATGGTCATGATGCGGGTCAGCATCGCTGTCCCCACGCGGCGGGTGGAGCTGTCATAAGCTTCACGAATAGATTCAAACAGGTTACCAACACCGCTGCCGTGCAGCGCAGAGATGAAGTGCACGCGCGCAAAGTCGATAAAGCCCAGGCGGTAGTCGAGGGTCTCTTTCACCTGCTCTTTCACTTCCATGCTCAGGCCGTCCCACTTGTTGACGACGATGACCAGTGAGCGCCCACTATTGAGGATAAAGCCGAGCAGAGACAGATCCTGATCGGAAATGCCTTCACGCGCATCAATCACCAGCAGACAGACGTTCGCGTCTTCAATGGCCTGCAATGTTTTGATAACCGAGAATTTTTCTACCGTATCCGTCACTTTACCGCGCTTACGTACCCCGGCGGTGTCGATGAGCACGTATTCACGCTCATCGCGTTCCATCGGGATATAGATGCTGTCACGGGTGGTGCCCGGCATGTCATAGACCACCACGCGGTCTTCGCCGAGGATACGGTTAGTTAGCGTTGACTTACCTACGTTCGGACGGCCAACGATAGCGATTTTGATCGGCAGATCCTGCGGATTGAAGTCGTCTTCCGGCTCTTCTTCGCCTTCGCCATTTTCCGCTTCAAACTGCGCCCAGTACTCTGCGTCCTCGTCCACCTCTTCTGGCGGATTAACGTCATCCACGAACGGCAGCAACACCTGCTCCAGCAACGTGGTTACGCCACGGCCATGAGAGGCAGCGATCGGGTGAATGTCACCGAGGCCCAGCGACCAGAAATCGGCGACGGCCTGATCCGGATCGATACCATCGGTTTTATTCGCCACCAGGAAAGTCGGCTTTTCACGCGCGCGCAGATGGTTAGCGATGGCCTGGTCCGCCGGCATCAGCCCGGCGCGCGCATCAACCATGAACAGTACAACGTCGGCTTCTTCAATCGCCAGCAGCGACTGTTCCGCCATGCGCGTTTCCACGCCTTCTTCCGTGCCGTCGATACCGCCGGTATCGATACAGATAAATTCACGCCCTTCAACTTCAGCACGACCGTACTTACGGTCACGAGTCAGACCCGGGAAATCCGCAACCAGCGCATCACGAGTGCGCGTCAGGCGGTTAAATAGCGTGGATTTTCCAACATTAGGGCGCCCGACAAGCGCGACCACAGGTACCATGTTAAAGCCTCATTTACTCAAAATCTAAAAATAGCAAACGGCCCCTGATTAAACAGGAGCCGCCAATAGAGTTACGACAGCCGAAATTAACGCGTAATCGCGTAAACCGTGCCGTCTTTTGCCTGAATCAGCAGTTTACCGTCGGCGACCACCGGTTCCGTCAGGAAGCCGGAGCTGTCAACTTTCTGCTGCGCTTCAAAGCGCCCGTCTTCCGGGTTAACCCAGTGCATGTAGCCTTCGCTATCGCCGACAACCAGGCTGCCGTTATACAGCGCCGGTGCGGTCAGCAGACGGTGCAGCAGATCGCTCTGCGTCCACAGGGTCACGCCGCCGTCGGTGGTCAGTGCCAGAATACGGTCATTCTGATCGACGATGTAGATGCGGTTGCCGTCAACGATGAAATCATTCACCGAACCCAGCTCGCGTTTCCACAGAATCTGGCCGCTGCGCAGATCCAGCGCCGTCAGGTTACCATTGTAGGCTAAGGCGTAAACCACGCCATTCACGATAACCGGCGTGGTATCCACGTCGCTCAAACGGTCGATTTCGGTCGTGCCGGTCGCCTGGGAGATACGCTGCTGCCAAATCAGCTGGCCTTGCTGCATCAGGACCGCGCTCACGCGACCGTTATCGCCGCCAACAATCGCCGCGCCATAGGCCACAGCCGGTGCAGATTCGCCGCGCAGAGAGAGCGCTGGCATATCCAGGTTCACCGTCCACTTCACGACGCCACTGTTTTCATCCAGCGCCTGCAGCTGGCCGTTACTGGTGTGAACCAGCACCAGGCCATCGCTCGCCGTTGGGCGAGAGAGAACTTCACCCGCCGCGGTGGTCTGCCAGACGATAGAACCGTCGCCCGCGTCCAGCGCATAAACCTGCGCTTTTTCGCTGCCGACGTACACGTGGCCGCCGGAAACGGTCAGACCGCCGGAAAGCAGCGCCGGTTTACGAGAGAACCAGCCGTCTTTTTCCGCCAGATTCACGGACCAGACTTCTTTACCGTCATCCGCATTGACCGCTTTCACGGTGCCTTTACGGTCGGCGGCATACACCACGCTATCCGCATAAGCCGGATGCAGGTTGGAGTAGAAATCGCCAATCCCGCTACCGACGGAAACGTCCCAGGCGGTGGACGGAGTAAACTGGTTCTCTACGGTCGGCAGCGGAGACATTTTCACAACGTCTTCTTCGCCGCTGAACAATGAACAACCACTCAACAGAGTGACAGAAAGCAGTCCTGGCAAAAGTAGTTTACGCAATTGCATCGGGTCCCTCTCAGACGGACAAATTATTAATTTTCATGCGCATCATTTCACTGAGCGCCGGAGATGCATCGCTCTTAGCGCCAGCTTCCCACGCTGCACGCGCGCCCTGCTTGTCACCTTTACTGAGCAGGATTTCCCCGCGTAAATCAGCAACAATCGCCGTCCAGCCTTCGCCCTTCACGCCTTCCAGCGTTTTCAGCGCCGCATCAGCTTGCTTCATTTGCAGCTGAACGCGCGCCAGACGCAGGTTGATAACCGACTTCAGGTTGTCATCAGAAGCGGCAGCCAGCCCTTGCTGCAGCTGCTTTTCCGCCTGTGCCAAATCGTTTTTATCGACGAAGACCTGCGCCAGTTCCAGAGAAGCAAACGACCCGTAGGTGTTTTTGGTTTCGGCGGCGAATTTCTCTGCCGAGGCCAGCGCTTCCGGTTTCCCTGAGCTAAGAGAAGAAACGGCATTTTCGTAGGCCATGGAAGATTCCCGGGCCGAGTCTACCTGATGAGAGTTCCAGTAGCGCCAGCCGACCAGCGCACCGATCCCCAAAATTACCCCAACGGCCAGCGCTTTGCCATTTTCGGCAAAGAAGTTTTTAATCGCTTCAACCTGATCGTTTTCGTTATGAATTTCCACGCAGCCCTTCTCCTGATAATGATGTCCTGGAGATTAACCCAGAATAGTGCGCAAATGCGCGGCAACGCCTTCCTGCGTTACGGTTGTCTGCTCGCCAGAGCGCAAATCCTTCACGACAACAGTGGCTTGCTCAACCTCAGACTCACCCAGAACCAGGGCAATACGAGCACCCCATTTATCCGCGCGGGCAAACTGCTTCTTAAAGTTGCCGCCGCCATGGTTCGTCATCAGCTTCACGTCCGGTAACGCATCACGCACCTGCTCGGCCAGGCGCATTGCGGCTGACTGAGTTCCGGTACCTGAGGCGACCAGGTATATATCGACAACAGGATCGGCTTTAAATTCCGGATTAACTGCCTGAACTAATAAAACAAGTCGTTCCAGGCCCATAGCGAAGCCTACGGCTGGGGTCGCACGACCGCCCAGTTGCTCAACCAGACCGTCGTAACGGCCACCTGCACAGACGGTACCCTGTGAGCCCAGGCTGTTGGTGACCCACTCAAATACGGTGCGGTTATAGTAATCCAGACCACGTACCAGACGCTGGTTCACGGTATAGGCAATACCGGCGGCATCCAGCTGCGCGCACAGGCCAGCAAAGTGCTCGCGGGACTCTTCATCCAGGTAGTCGCCAAGCTTCGGCGCATCGTTTAACAGCGCCTGCACGTCCGGATTTTTAGAATCCAGCACGCGCAGCGGGTTGCTGTACATACGGCGCTTGCAGTCTTCATCCAGCACTTCCACGTGTTGTTCGAGGAAGGCGACCAATGCATCGCGGTAATTGGCGCGCGCGTCCAATGAACCGATAGAGTTCAGTTCCAGATTAACGTGTTCAGCAATACCCAGCGCACGCCACCAGCGCGCGGTCAGCATGATCAGCTCCGCATCAATATCCGGCCCCTGCAGACCAAACACTTCCGCCCCCAGCTGATGGAACTGGCGGTAACGGCCTTTCTGCGGACGCTCGTGGCGGAACATCGGCCCGATGTACCACAGACGCTGCTCCTGATTGTACAGAAGACCATGTTCGATGCCGGCGCGTACGCAGCCCGCAGTCCCTTCCGGACGCAGCGTCAGGCTATCGCCATTGCGGTCTTCAAAGGTGTACATCTCTTTTTCAACCACATCGGTGACTTCACCGATTGCGCGCTTGAATAACGGGGTCTGCTCTACAATCGGCAAACGGATTTCGCTGTAACCGTAGCTGCCGAGCACCTGCTTAAGTGTGCCTTCAATGCGCTGCCAGATGGCGGTTTCGCCAGGCAGATAATCGTTCATGCCGCGAATGGCTTGAATGTTTTTTGCCACGTTAATTCTCTTTATATATAAAAATGAACCCTCGGCGCAGAACACGCCCGCGGGGTTCAATCATACACGGGAAGCAAGCGGCTTCCCATCTCGTTATTTTTCAACCTGCTGAACGTCGATACGGCGAGCTTCATCCAGCACCGACGCTTTCGCGCGAATTCTGGCTTCAAGCTGGCTAATCATATCATCGTTGTCCAGGCGGTCTTTACGCACGCCGTCTTCATACAGGCCGCTTTTCTTATTGCCGCCGGTGACGCCCAGCGTCGACACCAGCGCTTCGCCAGGGCCATTCACCACGCAGCCGATGATGGAGACGTCCATCGGGGTGATGATATCTTCCAGGCGCTGCTCCAGCGCGTTCACCGTACCGATCACGTCAAATTCCTGACGGGAACAGGTTGGGCAAGCGATGAAGTTGATCCCACGCGCGCGGATGCGCAGCGACTTCAGGATATCGAAACCGACTTTGATCTCTTCAACCGGATCGGCTGCCAGCGAAACGCGAAGCGTGTCGCCGATGCCTTCGGACAACAGCAGCCCGAGGCCGATTGCGGACTTGACCGCACCGCTGCGCGCGCCGCCCGCTTCGGTGATCCCGAGGTGCAGCGGCTGATCGATCTGTTTAGCTAACAGGCGATAAGACTCCACTGCCAGGAACACATCGGAAGCCTTCACGCTGACTTTGAACTGATCGAAGTTCAGACGATCGAGATGATCGACATGGCGCATCGCCGATTCCAGCAGCGCCTGCGGGGTTGGCTCGCCGTATTTTTCCTGAAGATCTTTTTCCAGCGATCCGGCGTTAACGCCGATACGGATCGGGATGTTTTTATCGCGCGCACAGTCAACAACCATGCGGATACGCTCTTCGTTGCCGATGTTGCCCGGGTTAATACGCAGGCAGTCGACGCCGTACTCCGCGACTTTCAGCGCAATACGGTAGTCAAAATGGATATCGGCGACCAGCGGAACGTTCACCTGCTGTTTGATAAGCTTGAACGCTTCTGCGGCGTCCATCGTCGGCACGGAGACGCGGACAATGTCCGCACCCACGCGTTCTAACGCTCTGATTTGATTAACCGTCGCTTCGACATCCGTCGTGCGCGTATTGGTCATTGACTGGACGGCGATAGGTGCCCCATCGCCGATCGGCACGTTCCCAACGTAAATGCGTGTGGATTTTCTACGTTGAATAGGAGCCTGGTTGTGCATGAAAAATCTCCCGCATTACGCGTCTGTTATTGTGCCGGTGATTGTTCAGCACTCACGGTCAGGCGCGCAACCTGGTTAGTTCTGATAAAACGACTCAGATCGACCGGTTTACCCTGGAATTCGATCTGCACTGCAGCCGGTGCGCCAATTTTCAGTTTATAAGGCGTCTGACCGGTCAGATTCAGATTGCCACCTTTACGTTGCAGGCCGCTGAACAGTTTTTTACCGGTGGCGTCGGTCACTTCCAGCCAGCAGTCGGCGGAGAAGTTCATGACCAGCGCGTTAGCGTCAGCCACCGGCGCGGCGGTTTGTGCCGGGTCGGTCGGCAGCGCGCCAGGGGTCGCGGTCTGCGGTGCAGGGGTGGTCTGCGCGGTGGTGGTATCAACGTTAGCCTGAGACGGCGCCACCACGGCATTATTCTGGGCGGTTGCGGCTGGCGCAGCGGTGTCTGCCGGCGCCTGCGCGGAAGTATCCGCCGGTGCAGCGGCGCTGGAATTCGGCGCGCCCGCGGTATCGGTGGTTGCCGGAGACGAGGTCGCATCTGCGCCCGTATTCAGCGGAATATTTTGTGAATCGCTGCCGTTGGCCTTCAGCTCAACGGAGGATTGGTCAGCCATGGTCGAGATTTCTTCCTGCTGCGCTTTGTGGTTCTGCCACCACCAGGCGACGGTTAATCCCACCACCACGAACAGCACCAGCCAGGTAAAGCTCATCAGCCAGCCATCGCGTTTTTTACGACGTTTGCCCAGAGAGAAGCTCTGCATCGGCGCGACTTTCGCTGCGCGAACCGGCGCCTGCTTTTCCATCATCGGCAGCAGCTCTTCCTCAGGAATATGCACGAGGCGAGCGTAAGAGCGGATATAACCACGCAAGAATGTTGAAGCGAGTTCAGCAGGCGCCTTATCTTCTTCAATATCACGAACGGTGGAAACCTTCAGGCACAAGCGTTCTGCGACGGCTTGCTGGCTGAGTCCGAGTTGTTCACGGGCATTACGCAAACGGACACCCGTAGTTTGTGCTTCTTGTTGGTCGTGGTTGGTTTCAGTATTCATTCGCTACAACTGCTGATTCGTGAAATTTAAGATTCTGATGCGAAGCCGTTCTCGCACCGCGAAACATCCGGTCGTGTTATCGAACAGACAGACAAGCTGCCCGGTATACCCTACTCCAAAACAGCGTCAAAAGCCCTATTCACGCTGTCGATGTAACGCTACATACTGCCTCAATACTTGATGAAACGCACCGTAATTATTAACCAGATCAGTACGTTTCGCCTAATCCTTAAGCACTTAACTTTGCGTGCGCCATTTCTGACGCACGCGGCGCGGGATTACACCGTTTTCACGGCGATAGATTCACCCTGCATACGCTTGCGCATGGTACGTTTGGTACGGTCAATAACATCACCGGCCAGCTGGCCGCAGGCGGCATCGATATCGTCACCGCGGGTCTTACGTACGATGGTGGTAAAGCCATAACCCATCAGTACCTTACAGAAGCGATCGATGCGGCTGTTGGAGCTACGACCATACGGCGCGCCCGGGAACGGGTTCCACGGAATCAGGTTGATTTTGCACGGCGTGTCTTTCAGCAGTTCAGCCAGCTCATGCGCGTGCTCGGTACCGTCGTTGATATGGTCCAGCATGACGTATTCGATGGTCACGCGGCCCTGGTTGGCGTTGGACTTCGAAATGTAGCCGCGAACGGACTCCAGGAAGGTGGCAATATTGTACTTTTTGTTGATCGGTACAATTTCATCACGAATGGTGTCGTTCGGCGCATGCAGAGAGATAGCCAGCGCAACGTCAATCATGTCGCCCAGTTTATCCAGCGCAGGCACTACGCCAGAAGTAGACAGCGTCACGCGACGTTTAGACAGACCAAAACCGAAATCATCGAGCATGATTTCCATGGCCGGGACCACGTTGGTCAGGTTCAGCAGCGGTTCGCCCATACCCATCATCACCACGTTGGTGATCGGACGTACGCCGGTGGTTTTGACTGCGCCGACGATTTTCGCCGCGCGCCACACCTGGCCGATAATTTCCGATACCCGCAGGTTACGGTTGAAACCCTGCTGAGCCGTAGAGCAGAATTTACACTCTAACGCGCAGCCGACCTGTGAGGAGACGCACAGGGTCGCACGATCGTCTTCCGGGATATAAACGGTTTCAACGCGCTGATCGCCGACGGCAATCGCCCATTTGATGGTGCCGTCCGAAGAACGCTGCTCTTCAACCACTTCCGGCGCGCGAATTTCAGCGACTTCTTTAAGCTTACCGCGCAGGACTTTGTTGATGTCGGTCATTTCATCAAAGTCGTCGCAGCAGTAGTGGTACATCCACTTCATCACCTGGTCGGCGCGGAAGGGTTTTTCGCCTAAGTCTTTAAAAAACTCGCGCATCTGCTGACGGTTGAGATCCAGCAGGTTAATTTTTCCATCTTTGTTGGGAACCGCCGGGATGGCGCTCTCAGGCGTGACAATTTGTTCAGACATTTTCTATTCCGGCCTCGTTGTTACACGTTATGGCCCCTGGAGGGTTGATAAAAAGAAGCGCCCCTGGACAGCGGTCTGCTCGTCCGGGGGCGCTGCATTGTACAAATTCTGGCGCATGGATGCCACGTCTGCACGCGGCATTCACGAAATAAAGTGTAAACGACCCCTTAACGGGTACGTGGGCACACTTCGCCTTCGCCGAAGAAGAAGGCGATTTCACGCGCGGCGGATTCAACGGAGTCGGAACCGTGGGTACCGTTCTCAGTGAAGCTGTCCGCGTAGTCAGCGCGCAGCGTGCCCGCCAGCGCGTTGGCCGGGTTAGTTGCGCCCAGCAGGTCGCGGTGACGCTGAACGGCGTTTTCGCCTTCCAGCACGGAAACCACGATCGGACCGGAAGTCATAAATTCAACCAGGCCATCGAAGAACGGACGACCGTCGTGCTCAGCGTAGAAGCCGCGAGCCTGTTCAACGGTCAGGTGCAGCATTTTGGTGCCAACAATCTTAAACCCTGCTGCTTCAAAGCGAGAGAAGATGCTGCCAATAACGTTTTTTGCCACCGCGTTTGGTTTGATGATGGAAAAAGTACGTTCAATAGCCATGATTACCTCTAATAAAATTTATTCTGTTGTCGTGCATACGCATTGTATGATCTGGCGCGGATTATAATGAGCCTCCGCGCCGTTGCCTATGGATGAAGGTAACATTTTTTTAAAATAAAATACTTTTAAGCAACAGATCTGCTACCGAGCCCATCATCGGCATGGTGCGCCCGTTGTGCCCGATGGCGCTACGCTTATCGTGCCTACCCGATTACGCCGCCCGATAATATCCATCACTGTAGCGTAAAGTTAGCCACCGCCATTTGCCCCGCATCATCCATCACCACCAGCTGATAGGCTCCGGTTTTCTCCAGCGTTAACACCAGACGGTCGTCCGCATCCGCCTGCGGGTCGCCGTTAAGGAACCACCAGCGCCGACCTTCTCCGCCATGGGCCTGTAGCACCACCTGCGCGCTACGCGCGCCCGGCAGGCGGCGAATGACCGCGTCATCCCGCACGCCGGTGAGCATCAGCGGTGCGACATTTTGCAACTGTCTCGGCGGGCAGGTTGCTGAAACTGGCGGCAGTCGCGCCGCGCGGCGCTCCCCGGCGGGGAGCCACGGTTCCAGCGGGAGCGGCCAAACGTTAAGGGTGACCTCGCGAGCATCCGGGCAGTCCGCCGCCACCCGCTTGCCTGCGGCGTCCAGCCACAGCGGGAAACGGATACCCTGCATCCCCTCCTGTTCCGGCAACAGCAGCGTGGGCGGCAGGCTATTATCCAGCACCCAGGTCGATAACCGACGACGACAGTTACCGTCGCCCGCCGGCAGCGGCTGACCACCCGGCCAACAGATTTCCGCCGCGCTCACAGAGGCCGGCCTCGGATCGCGCCCTTCCTGCTGACGCACGCCGCGCGAAGCCAGGAGATTGTTTACCTGATTGAGCAGCGGGATGGCGCTGGCAAAACCAAATTGTCCGGCTACCGGTGTGCCATCGGGTCTGCCGGTCCAGATCCCGATGCTGTAACGCGCGTTGACGCCAATCGCCCAGGCATCGCGATAGCCGTAGCTGGTGCCGGTTTTCCACGCCAGCGACGGCACCTGCGGTAGCGAAGCATCCGGCACAGGCTGCGCTTCCCCCGCCAGAATACGTCGAGTAATCCACGCCGCGCCTGGCGACAGCAGCGGGCGTTCAACCAGCGGATCGCTTGCCAGCATCCGCAATTTACCCACTTTCCCGTGACGGGCGAAGGCGCTATAGGCGGCGGTAATATCGGCCAGACGGGCGCCCGCACCGCCGAGAATCAAGGACAAATTCGGCTCCGCCCCTGCCGGTAAGATCAGCGGCAACCCCGCATTACGCAAACGTGCGGCAAACTGTTTCGGCCCATAGGCGTCCAGCACCTGTACTGCGGGCAGGTTAAGCGATCGCACCAGCGCGTCGCTCATACTCACCGGGCCGTGGAAACCGCTATCGAAGTTACCAGGGCGATAATCGCCGATCCGCCGCGGCACATCCTGTAGCAGGGACGCCGGATGAATCAACGCGCTGTCCAATGCCATGGCGTATAAGAATGGCTTCAACACCGAGCCGGGCGAGCGAATTGCGGTGACCATATCCACGTGGCCAAAACGGCTGTCATCGGCGATATCCGCCGAACCGACCCAGCCGCGCACCTTCATGTCGCGATTATCCACCACGATCATCGCCAGCGAGCTGCGTGGCGGTAGCCGCGATTTCCAGTTCAGCGCTAAATCTTCCAGCTGCCGCTGTAGCCCTGCATCCAGCGTAGTGACAATTTTCTCCTCCCGGCTGCGGGCCAGCATCGCGCGGGCAAACAGCGGCGCCAGCTGTGGCATCTGACGCGGGAACAGCCAGACCGGCTCTTCTTTCGCCTCGTTAACCACATTGGCAGGCCAGACGCCCTGCGTCAGCAGACGATCAAGCACTTTATTGCGTGCCGCCTGCGCCCGCTCGGGCCAGCGATCCGGACGCAGCCGACTCGGCGCCTGCGGTAAAACTGCCAGCAGCGCGGCATCAGCGTAGCTCAGTTCGGCGGGCGGTTTGCCGAGATAGGCCCAGCTTGCCGCGCCGATCCCCTGTAACGTGCCGCCGAACGGCGCCCGGTTGAGATATAGCGTAAGAATGTCGCGCTTAGAGAGGTGCCACTCCAGCTGGAAAGCGCGCCAGAGCTGGCGAAACTTACCGCCGAAAGTGCGCGGATGCGGGTCCAGCAGCCGCGCCACCTGCATGGTGAGCGTGCTGCCGCCAGAGACCACGCGCCCGGCAGTGAGATCCTGCCAGGCGGCGCGGGCAATTGAAAATGGATTGACGCCGGGATGATCCCAGAACCAACGGTCTTCATACTGAATGAGGGCGTCGAGGTAACGCGGCGAGACCTCTTCAATCGTGACCGGGTAGCGCCAGATCCCCTCGGCGTCGGCAAAGCGCCACAGCGGGCTGCCATCTTCGGCGACCACGACCCGCGCGGGGGACACTTCATGCAGCGGCAGCGGCCACTGCTTATCCGCCAGCACAATCGCGCCGCAAAACAGTACCACCGCCCCGGCCAGCCAGCGCCAGACGGAGCGTTTCCAGCAGACGATCCGCATCTTACGGTACGACGATCAGCATATCGTCCGCCGCGCCAACTGCACGCCAGGCTGGCACATACATCGATTCCACCTGCGTTGGCGGCACCTGATAGGTCCCCGGCATCACCGCCCGCGCCAGGTAGACCACCGTCACCGGCTGATTGGCATTCACTGCCACCGCGGCCACAAAGCGATCATCACGGAATTCCATATGTTGAATATCCGCCTGCTGCATCTGGTTCAGCCACTCCTGCACTTCGCTGCCGTTATCCTGCAGGTTCGCGCTGCTGTTGGCCAGATTCTGGTTTTCCAGTTCCAGCCCGGCAGGCAACATATCCACCACCAGCGCGTCCGGCACGTTTTGGCTGGCGTTGATATCCAGTTTCACCAGCACCAGTTCACCGCTGCGCAGCGAAGAGAGCGATTTACGCTGCCCATCAGTGCCATAGAACTGGCGTTCAATATGCAGCACGTTGCTGCTGGCCGCCGGAGCGTGTTCCGGGTAGCCGGTGCTATCGAGGCGCAGCCACAGCGGCTGCTGGCCGCTGTTGGTCACTTTCAGCGCCGAAAGTTGTTCAGCATCGAGGTTGCGCGTCAACGCCTTTTCGCCCTGCAACGGCTGGCTGTCCAGCGTCGTTTGCGCCTGCCAGTTACCCGGCAGGTCCAGCACGCTTCTCGCCGCGAGGAACAGCGCATTATTCTCCTGAGTTGACAGCCAACGTTCGCTAAATGCCTGCTCGGAGAGAGTTTGCAGCAGCGCATTCTGCGCGTCCGGCAGCAGCTTGTTCTCTTCCAACAGGGCCAGCATCAGCGCGTTATCTCGCAGGTCGCTACCGTAGTCTGCCAACCAGCGGGTCTGATCCGAGCGTTTGGTGGCCAGCGCCAGCTGTAACGCCTGTTCGCTGCGCGGCGCGTCGCCCATCGCCTTCAGCGCGATACCTAACTGCATCAGCGGCAGACCGGAGCGCGCCTGCTCACGGCGTTCCCATAGCTCGCGTAACGCGCCCAGCGGCGCTTTTTGCTGTCGGGCCAGCACCAGCCCCGCATACGACTGAATGGCGAAGCGGCTGGCGGCATTATCGTCGGTGTAGCGAACGCTCATCAGCCCCGGCTCCTGAAGATAGCGCAGCAGCCGGTTGTTGCCGTTGTTAATCGCCTGCGCCGGAACGCTATAGCCTTGCTCCGCCGCGCGCACCAGGAAGTCCATAGCATAGGCGGTCAGCCAGTACTCCTCCGGCCCTTCTTTATCCCACAGCCCAAAGCCGCCGCTCTCTTTTTGCATTTGCAGCAGCCGCGAGATACCGATGTCCACCGCCGCTCGGCGTTTGTCATCGCTGTCGCCAGCAATGCCCAACGTTTTCAACTGCGCGGCGTTGATATAAAGCTGCGGGAACAGGCCGCTGGCGGTTTGTTCCAGACAGCCGTACGGATAGGCTTTCAGCTCACGAATATAGCGCGCCAGGTTCAGCGGGGGTTTCCCGCTGAGCAGGAGCTGGCCCTGCTGTGTCACCGGCGAGAAGAGCGCGTTCTGGTTAGCCGGCACACTCCAGCTTTCACCGGGTTGCAGCACCGCGCCGTTGTTCACCGTTTGCGCCGGGAAGGCCGGACGCACGCCAATTTTCCACTGCTTGTGCAGGTCGGCCAGCGTTTCGCCCGGCAGATTCATCCCCGAGACGGTGACGTTCACCTCACCATCGCCGAAGCCATCACTGGCGCTGACGGGCACAAATAGCGTGGTGCGCACGCCCGGCTCCAGCGTCACCGGCGACGGTTGACCGCTTTTCAGCGTCAACAGGCCCGTAGCCGCAATCTTCACGTTCAGCGTTTGAGGTTTATCGGTAAGGTTAGTGACGTCCAGCGTCA
The DNA here is from genome assembly GCF_965301105.1 of Kluyvera sp. NCBI lineage: Bacteria > Pseudomonadati > Pseudomonadota > Gammaproteobacteria > Enterobacterales > Enterobacteriaceae > Kluyvera > Kluyvera sp. The sequence goes on along the minus strand of NZ_CBDKZX010000002.1, from coordinate 61,001 downwards.
GTCGCGCGCTATCGCCACCGGCCATAAAGCGCGGGGTGTTCAGCTCGGCCACCACCGGCGCGGCCACCACCACTTTTTGTTCTGCGCTGCCGAAATCTTCGCTCGTCCACGCCTGCGCCATCACCCGCAGCTCGCCGTTAAAATAGCCGATTGGCAGCGTAACGGTACCTTCACCGTTGTCATCAAGGGTTACCGGCTGCGCCTGCTGGGCGATAATCGTGACGTGATTCACCGGCGGTTTGCCGCCGCGGTTCAATTCATCGCCGTCGCCACCGAAGCGCAGGCTGGCAAGCCGCCCCTGACCTTCAATGACCTGGCCGTAGATATCATAGATATCCGCGCCGTAACGTTTCTGGCCGAAGAACGCCTGCCACGGATCCGGCGTGGCGTAATCGGTGATATTCAGCACCCCGCTGTCAACCGCTGACAGCAGCACATTGACCTGTTTCGGCGCCGCGCCTTCCTTGCGATTCACTTTCACTTTGATGCTCAGCGGCTGGTTTGGCCGCATTTTTTGCGGGCTTTCCAGCGCCACGTTTAGCCGACGCTGTTCATCACCCAGCGGCAGATGCAACACGCCAACCGCACGTTTCGGCGTCGCAGAACGTGATTTATCCCCCGGACGAACCACCAGCGTGCTCAGATAGAGGTCGTGACGATTCCAGCTTTTATCGACCGGAATAGACAGATCCAACCCCTGAGCCGGGACGTCAATTTCTTGCCACCACAGCGGGCCATCGCTGGACTCTACCATCGCATAGCCCTTACCGGCCGCCGGAGCAGCTACGTGCAGCTTGATGGTATTCCCCGGCTGATAGCTCGGTTTATCAAGTTTTAAGGTCACGCGATCCGGTCGCGCCGCGCCGCTACCGTCGCTGTTATCCTGCCAGCTATAGCCTGCCCAGAAGCGCACGCTGCTGACCGCGTCATTTGGCGCTTTCACTTCCAGACGGTAAGCACCCCACTCCACCGGGAAGCTGACTTTGCCGGTCTCATCGGCTTTGAGATCCAGCGTCTCTTCGCCTTCCACCAGATCTTTTTGATCGAAGCGAGACTGCCAGCCGTCGCTTTCCGACCAGTTCCAGTAGTAGTCGCGGCGTTCGCGGATCAGCCGAACCTGCAGGCCGGAAACGGCTTTTTTGTCACCGGCAGCGTTGCTGTAAACAATGTCAAACGCGGCCTGGCTATTTTCTTCGACGATCGGCTGATTCACCGTGGTGTCGGTGCGGTAGTCATAGACCGCCTTGCTGGCGAACTGCGGGCGGATCCCCGGCAGTTCGGCGGCGGGCCAGATAGCCTGGCTCACCCGACGGGTTACCGGGCGACCGCCAGACTCCAGCAGGCTGGCCTGGAGAATCACCTGCAGCGGCGAGTGCGTTTCCTGCCACTGGCTGGCGGTGGTCACTTCTCCCCGCCCTTTGTCATCCAGCGTCAGATTCATTTCATCCAGGCTACGGGAAGTATTGTCTTGCGCAATATCGCCAAACTGGAAGCCCGGCAGCGCCGCGACCGCATCGCGCAGCGGGCGCAGGAACAATTTCCCCTGCAGACTGTTCCCGCTGGCGGGCGCGCCGTACAGATAGTAGCCGGAAACGGCGAATTTGACGTCGTCAGCGGGGGCCAGCGGCGTCGTCTGCGGCGTCAGGCTCAGCGCCATGCGCTCGGGCATAAAGTCTTCGACGTGGAAATCCCACTCGCGCAGCTGGTTGTCGCCGGTGTTGGCGCGGATATGCCACATGCCGGTCGCCGCGCCGCTATCCAGCGGGTAGGTCAATTGATACAGACCGTTCTGCGGCTGGCTCACCACGCTGCGAACCACCTGGCCGTCCGGTTTCACCACTTCCAGCTTCACCGGCTGGTCAGGTAGAGGCTTGCCGTCGCTGTCGCGCAGCAGGCCGTTGAGGATCACCGTTTCGCCGGGACGATAGAGATCGCGCGGGCCAAACATAAAGAACTGCTTGCGATAACCAGGATCGCCGGCAACATCGAACTCAGCCAGATCCAGCGCGGGCAGTTTCAGATCCAGCAACGTCGTCTGCCCGTCTTTACGTGCCAGCAGCAATGCCGCGTCTTTGTCGGTTTGCAGCGTGGCGTGACCTTTGGCGTCGCTGGTCGCCTGCGCCAGCGTCTGACCTTTGTCGTTTAACAGCGTCAATTCAACTGCTGATTGAGCAGCGCCGTTTTCCAGGCTTTGGGTAAACACATCAAGTTGGCCGTGATAACGGTGCAGCGATACGCCGACGTCGCTCAGGGTAAACAACGTCGCGGCGTTACTGTAGCTGTATTGTCCCGCCGGGTTCATCACCGCGATATAAACGCCAGACTGCTGTAGCGGCGCGATATCTTTCAGCGGCAGCAGCAGTTTTTCCCGGGTGTTGCGCGCCGGATTAAGGTCAAATCGCCCGGTGTAGACCAGATCGGCCATCTTCAACAGCTCATCCGACTCCCAGTTGCTCAGCGAACTGCGGTATTCCCACTGGCTGACGAACGCGGCCAGCGATTCCGGCTTCACGCGGAAGAAGTTCACGTCAACGTGCGGCACGTTGAGCACCATCACCGGTAGCCCTTCCACCACCTTGCCCGGCAGCAGCGATCCGCGGCTGGCAAAGCCGACGTTCGGCGCAATATCGCGGGTGGTCAGCGTTTTTTCGACGCTGGTGCCAAAAGTCGACTTATTCAGCGCCGCCAGCTCAGGATCGACGGTCACAATCAGGTCGCGTTTCGGTTCCAGATGGCGCAGCCGCAGCTCTTTGAGATTCGGCGCCAGCTCCCATGCGCCGTCAACCTTACCGTTCTTTTTGTCTACCAGGTGGACCGTTTTGCTGAAATCCTGATCGGGGTTAAGCGGTATGGAGAAAGTGAGCACCAGCGTTGCCGCGCCGTCGAGCTGCACTTCGGAGGCATCGAGCAGGGTAAGCGTTTTGCCCTGGCTCTGCCGGGCGAGTTTTTCAAGCTGGGCGGCATCGGGTTTTACCGGTGCGGCAGCGGCTGGCGTCGAAGGGGCGGCGGGTTTGTCGTCGTTTTTATTGTCGCAACCGGCCAACGTGAACGTCATTGCCAGCGCGAGTGCCAGCGTAGCCAAACGAAAGGGTTTCATCCTGTAACCTCTGACTGGTGAAGTCTGTTTGAGTCATCAACACAGTATTATGCCCCAGGGAGGCGTTTGCCAGTAGCTAAGGATCACATTGCTGGCCATCTCTCTGGGATGTTACTGCGATCACAACTCATAACGTAACATGTAACGTTATGCGTACTTTGTTTTTAAAACAATAAGATAGCTGGATTCTCCCGCCCTTCTGCTGCTACCTTTTGCCGGTCATGAGGTCTCATCTACGCGGTTCAACGTTGGAGAAAATAATGAAAAGAGCCGTTAATGCCCTACAAAATTTTGGTAAATCCCTCTACGGCCCGGTCCTGATTCTGCCGATTGTCGGGCTGTTTATCGCCTTCGGCAACGTGCTGGGCAACGGCAGTCTTGCAGAATACGTCCCTTTTCTGGGCTACTCTGCGGTCCAGCATCTGGGGCAGCTGATCGCCAAATCCGCCGTTTCGCTATTGGTGAATCTGGCGATGATCTTTGCTGTCGGTATTCCCATCGGCCTCGCCGCTCGCGATAAAGGCTACGCCGCTCTGCTGGGGCTGGTGACGTTTATTGTGTTTATCAACGCCATGAACTTCACGCTGCAATGGCAGGGCGAACTGGCCCCGGCTGACCAGATGCGCACCGCCGGGCAAAGTATGGTGCTGGGCGTACAGGTGCTGGAGATGGGCGTTTTCGCAGGGATCCTTACCGGCGCGCTGACTGGCTATCTCTATAACCGTTACTCCGGCGTACAGTTCTCCGGGGCGATGGCTATCTACTCCGGTCACTGTTTTGTCACCATCATCATTCTGCCGGTGGCGATTATCCTTGGCGTGGTGATGAGCGAACTCTGGCCGTGGGCGCAGCACGGTATCAGCGCGCTGGCGCTGGCGATTAAAGGCTCCGGGCCGTTCGGGGTGGCGATTTACGGTTTCCTCGAACGTATTCTGGTGCCAACCGGCCTACACCACCTGGTCTATACCCCATTTTTGTATACCGAACTGGGCGGTTCGCACGAGGTCTGCGGCAACCTGTACCAGGGCGCGCGCAATATCTACTTCGCTGAAATGGCCTGCCCTGACGTCAAACAGTTGAGCAGTACCGTGGTGTGGGACGCGCGCGGCATCAGCAAAATGTTCGGCTTACCTGCCGCCGCGCTGGCGATGTATGTCACCGCGAAACCGGAACGCAAAGCCGCGGCGAAAGCCATTTTGATCCCAGCGGCGCTGACATCAATGCTGGTCGGCGTGACCGAGCCGATTGAGTTTTCCTTCCTGTTCGTCGCGCCGCTGCTGTTTGTGGTGCACGCCGTGCTGACCGGTATCGGCATGATGCTGTTCTCGCTGTTCGGCGTCCACGCCATCGGGGCCAACGGCATTATCGATTTTATTCTCTACAACCTGCCGCTGGGGACGGAGAAATCCAACTGGCCAATGTACATCGTGGTCGGGCTGATTATGTTCGCGCTCTACTTCGTCATCTTCCGCTTCCTGATCCTGCGCTTCAACATGAAAACGCCGGGCCGCGAAGAGGATGACCAGCAAACGAAGCTCTACAGCAAGCAGGAGTATCAGGCGAAGGGCAATAACGATGGTCTGGGCACCAGCATCATCGAGGGATTAGGCGGGCGCGACAACATTGAGGTGGTGGATAACTGCTACACCCGGCTGCGCGTCACCGTGAAGGACATCGCACGAATTAACGAGCCACAGCTCAAGGCAACCGGTGCGAAAGGCATTATTAAACAAGGTAATAACGTTCAGGTGGTCTACGGGCTGCACGTCAAAAAAATGCGAGAAGCCGTTGAGATGTTTCTCTGAAGGAGGCTATAACATGTTGAAATCCCCATTTATTCTGGCTATCGCCGGCGGTGGCAGCACCTACACGCCGGGCATTGTCAAAAGCCTGATGGTACGCCTGAGCGATTTCCCGCTGGCGGAAATTCGCCTCTACGATATTGATGAAGCGCGGCAAAACACCATCGCCCCGGTGGTGGAAAAGGTGATTCGCGACCATAGCCAGGGCATCAAATTTACCGTGACCACCTGCCCGGAAACGGCATTTAGCAGCGCGCACTTCGTCTTTGCCCAGATGCGTGTCGGCCAGTACAAAATGCGCGAGCAGGATGAACAAATTCCGCTACGCCACGGCGTGGTCGGCCAGGAGACCTGCGGCCCTGGCGGCCTGGCCTACGGCCTGCGCACCATTCTGCCGATGGTAGAGCTGATTGACCTCGTTGAGCGCTATGCCGATCCCAAAGCGTGGATCGTCAACTATTCCAACCCGGCGGCGATTGTGGCTGAAGGCATTCGCCGTCTGCGACCACAGGCGCGGGTGCTGAATATCTGCGATATGCCGGTGGCAGCCATGCGCAATATGGGGGCGATTCTCGGCGTCGACCGCCACAAGCTCGATGTGGATTACTTTGGTCTCAACCACTTTGGCTGGTTTACCCAGGTTCGGGTCGATGGCGAAGACAAACTGCCTGAGTTACGTCGCCACGTGGCGAAATTCGGCCTGCTGACCGAAGACGCCGCGCAAACGGACCCGCAGCATGCCGATCCGTCATGGGTGAAAACCTGGCGCAATATCAAGCCGATTATGGACTGCTTCCCGGAATATCTGCCGAACCCGTATCTGCAGTATTACCTGATGCCTAACCAAATCGTCGAGCATCAGAACCCGGACTACACGCGCGCCAACGAAGTGATGGACGGGCGAGAGAAGAAGCTGTTTGCAGCAGCCGTGGAGTATCAGCAAACCGGTATTCTGCCGGATGCTTTTCACGTTGGCGTGCACGGTGAGTTTATCGTTGAAGTGGCCCGTTCTCTGGCCTTTGATTTACGCCAGCGCCATTTAGTGATCGTCGAAAACCAGGGCGCCATCGCCAATCTGCCGGACGATGCGATGGTAGAAGTCCCGGCCTACATCACCGCCAATGGCCCGGAGCCGGTGCGGATGGGCAATGTGCCACTGTTCCACCAGACATTGTTGATGCAGCAACTGGCCTCGGAGCAGCTGTTGGTTGAAGCCACGCTTGAGGGCAGCTATGAAAAAGCGTTGCAGGCCTTTACCCTCAACCGCACCGTGCCGACAATGGAACACGCGCGCGCCATTCTTGACGAGATGATTGTCGCCAACCGGGATTACTGGCCGCAGCTGCAACATGCCTGGCAAAATGGTGAGGCAACGCGCTAATAAACCGCGGGTCGCTTGTCGGTGTGAGCAAAAACACCGACAATCTCTCTATGATTCATCAATGGAGGGTACCATGACCACTTCGTTTTTTGTTGCCGCCGACTGGCTGGCTGAGCACGTTGATGACCCGGAAGTACAAATTATCGACGCCCGTATGGCGCCGCCGGGACAAGAACATCGCGATCTGCACGCGGAATACCGCGCCGGGCATCTGCCGGGCGCGGTCTTTTTTGATATTGAAGCCCTCTCCGACCACACCTCGCCGCTGCCGCATATGATGCCGCGCCCGGAAGCATTCGCCGTCGCCATGCGCGAGCTGGGCGTCAGCCGCGATAAACACCTGGTGATTTACGACGAAGGCAACCTGTTCTCCGCACCGCGCGCGTGGTGGATGCTGCGTACCTTTGGCGCAGAGCGGGTCTCTATTCTGGCCGGGGGGCTGGCCGGCTGGCAGCGCGACGATCTGCTGCTCGAGCAGGGAGACGTACAAAGCGCTGAGGGCGAGTTTGAGTCTACATTCCATGCAGAAGCAGTCAAACGACTAACCGACGTGCTGTTGGCCAGCCATGAAGGCTCCGCGCAAATCGTCGACGCCCGTCCGGCGCCGCGCTTCAATGCCCAGGTTGATGAACCGCGTCCTGGACTGCGTCGTGGGCACATTCCCGGCGCGCGCAACGTGCCCTGGGGCGATCTGGTGGTGGACGGTGAGCTAAAAACCACTGACCAGCTCGAAGCTATCTTTGCTCGTCAGGGTGTCGACTTACATCAGCCGATTATCGTGAGCTGCGGTTCCGGTGTGACGGCGGCGGTGGTCGCACTGGCGCTGGCCACGCTTGAGGCCGACGACGTAACCCTGTACGACGGGTCCTGGAGTGAATGGGGTGCCCGCGCCGACCTGCCGATAGAGCCTGCGCAGTAATGGATAATCGCCTGGCAACGCTGCTGACGCGCGGAGCATCCTTAACCCGCGCGGAGTATCGGGTGCTGGCGCATTTGACAGAGCATCCGCTGCTGGTCGGTAAGATCACCGTCCGTCATCTGGCGCAGGCGACATTTGTCTCCACGGCAACCATTATGCGGCTGTGTCAAAAGCTGGGCTTTAGCGGCTACAGCGAGTTTATCTGGCACTGTAAAAGCCTGCTGGCGGAAACGCCGCATATCGCGGCGCATCGCACTGAGTCCTGCGCGGAATTTCCCGAGCTGTTCAACCGCTTCATCGCCAACTACCAGCAGTCTTTTCAGTGGGCAACGGCGGACAAGCGGCAGCAGTTTACCCGCCTGCTGCGCGAGCAGGAGAGCTTCTTTCTCTATGGCGCAGGATTTTCTTATCTCTTTGCCGAGTACCTGACGAAAAAGCTGCAGGTGCTTGGCAAAACGGCCTTTATTTCCGGCCCGGGCGATAGCCGGAACATCTTTCTCAGTAACGCCGCGCGCTACCAGGTGTTTATCGCGGTGTCGCGCAGCGGCGAAACCGAGCAGGTGCTGGATAAAGCGCGTATCGCCCGCAACGTGGGCATGACGGTCGTCGCCTTCACCCGCGCCTCCGCCAATACCCTGGCGGGACTGGCGGATCTGCATTTTGCGCTGTATGACGAAGCCGCGCATTTTGCCGCCGAAGCGGCGGATATCACGTCATTTGAGTCCAATCTGGTACTGTTGATGGATTTACTGCTGCTGGAGGCGACGGGATAAATTTCCCCGCTCGTCGGATATTTCACGTTTTTCAGCCACAAAAAAACCGCCTGTAACAGCGGTTATTTTGTGCTGGTCCGGTTCGCGGCCTTTCCAGCAAGCTACATTGCTAAAGCAATGCAGGCACACCATAGTGTGCATCATAGTGGCTTTAAAATCGGACAAAGTCAAGGTAGTCACAAGAGTGACTATTTGGCTGTTGATGTATAATCCATCCCGGCCCTTTCCGCCGTCTCGCAAACGGGCGCTGGCTTCGGGAAAGGATGTCCCATGGCCGTAAATGCAGGCACACCATAGCGCTTGCTATCGCAACATTATCGCCAGCGGTGCTGCTGTGATGCGGTCTTCGCATGGACCGCGCAATGAACAGACGATACTTCTGTATCGTGCTGATTGTTACTGCCGTCTTGTTTCTTCGCACCGACAGCGAACGGAGTCCCTCCGTCAACGCTGTTAGCGTGATAAGCAACGCGCAGGGCAAGTAAGCCAGGATGCCGCCCTTCGGGGCGGCTTTCCTCGGGTCAGATAATCCGGTTCTGCTTAAAATCGCGCAGGAAGCTGCCCCAGCGTTTTTCATAGAACGGCGTGATGTGCGCCAGCATAAAGTGGCTGATGCCCTTCTCGCCTTCCACCACCTGGCAGATATCAATTGGCTCATCACCCGGCAGGGTGTCGGTGGCGACGCTGCCCGCTGCGTGGATAATCTCTTCGATATCCCCTTCCGCTTCAATGCCAATCAGCAGGTTTGGCTGCTCGTCCGCATGCTCTTTAATCGAGCACAGGAACGCGCGTTTGACCGTTTTCAGGGTTTTGAACAGCGTGGTGAGCGATTCCACCATCTGTGCCGGTGGCTCCGCCACTTCAGAAAGCAACAGCGCGCTACCGCCTTCCAGCACTTCCTGGGTGCTCAGCGGGTTACCCTCTTCACCAATCAGGTGGCTGATTTCACGCGGGGTGAACTCTTTGCCGGTCGGCAGTTTGGCGTTGAGGAACAGCGTCTCGCCGAGGGTCATTTCAAACAGCGAGCGTACTGGCATGACGACGAACGACTGCTCGATGGTTACCGCCTGTTTCAGGGCTTCCAGTGAGGTGAAGAACGGGATAACGGAGGTGCCGTCATCTTTTTCCCAGTGCTGTAGCTCTAAGGCGCTGTCGTCGACAACCTGCTGGTCATCGGCGGCGGCGCCGGGTACCCAGACGGTAGACTCCAGCAGGGTGCGGAAAAAGGCCGGGCGATGAGCAGGTTCCGTCGCCGCTTGTTCCAGCAGCGTTTCGAGTTCGTTTTTGGTTTCGGACATAGTGGTTCCAGAAGGTATGGGTATCTTCCCCTCACCCCGGCCCTCTCCCCAAAGGGGCGAGGGAGAAAACCGAACAGTCCCCTCTCCCCTTTGGGGAGAGGGTTAGGGTGAGGGGAACAAATTACTCGGCAGTCAACAGGTTAGCAATCGTCCGCACGCCCAGCCCGGTCGCGCCCGCCGACCACTGCTCAACGGCAGCTTTACGGTAGGTCGCGGAGCAGTCGATGTGCAGCCAACCTTCATGATAGTTTTCCACGAAGTGGGACAGGAAGCCCGCCGCCGTGCTCGCGCCCGCCGGGTAGGCCGCGCTGCCGGTGTTGTTCAGTTCAGCAAAGTTAGATGGCAGCTGGTGACGATGGAACTCAGCCAGCGGCAGACGCCAGAAGGCTTCATTTTCCGCACTCGCGCTCGCCAGCAGGCGGTTAGCCAGCTTATCATCAAAGCTGAACAGCGCGTGGTAATCATTACCCAGCGCGGTTTTTGCCGCTCCGGTCAGGGTCGCCGCATCGATAATCAACTCCGGTTTCTGCGCGCTGGCGTCAATCAGGCCATCGGCCAGCACCAGACGCCCTTCCGCATCGGTGTTCATCACTTCCACATTTTTACCGTTACGGTAGTGGATGATATCGCCCAGCTTGAATGCATTGCCGCTGATCAGGTTGTCCGCACAGCACAGGTACAGTTTTACGCGCTTGTTCAGACCACGGGTGATCGCCAGCGCCAGCGCGCCGGTCACGGTCGCCGCGCCGCCCATGTCGGACTTCATGGAGTCCATGAATGCGCTCTGTTTGATGCTGTAGCCGCCGGAGTCGAAGGTAATACCTTTACCGACCAGGCAGGCGTAAACCGGCGCGTCTTTATCGCCCGTTGGGTTGTAATCCAGCGCCAGCAGAACCGGCGGACGTTCAGAACCACGGCCTACGGTATGCAGGCCAGCGTAGCCCTGCTCGCGCAGATCTTCACCTTTGGTGATGCGATAAGAGACGTTGTTGCACGCCACACCGCACAGCAGATCTACCGCACGCTGCGCCAGTTGCTCCGGGCCTAACTCTTCCGCCGGGGCGTTGATGGTATCGCGAACCCAGTCGATGTAGGTCAGACGGTTATCCAGCTCCTGGCGCTGCGCATCGTCAAGCTCAGGCCATGCAACCTGACGGGTGCCTTTCGGCCCTTTGTAACCCGCCCAGAAAGCCCAGGCACGCTCAACGTCCCAGCCCTCGCCCGCCAGAGCGACATGCTTGATGCCCATACCGTCTATTTTACGCGCCGCGCGCTGAATAAGGCCCGCATCGTCGCGGCCGGTCAGGTGCAGGGTAATCCCTTCATCATTAATGCTATAGGCCGCTTTGTCACCCCAGCGCGCATCGGCTGGCTGGGTAGACAGGGTAATTTTCATCGCTTCTGTCATTTTATTTATCCTTATTAGCAAACGGGCCGCCGAATGGCAGCCCGTTAGATCTTTTGCTAAATGATTCGCGTTGCAGGAAGGAGGCAAGTGAGCGAATCCCCGGGAGCATAGATAACTATGTGACTGGGGTGAGCGAACGTAGCCAACGCACCTGCGGCGCGAATCATGACGCAAAAATTATTCTGCTTCATCCAACCAGACTAGCAGAATTGCCTCAAGAATTTTTTCATTTGATGCCTGAGGATCGTCATCAAAGTCTTCGAGGTCGCAAATCCACTGGTGCATGTCGGTGAAACGTACCGTTTTCGGATCGGTATCCGGGAAGGTATCGTAAAGCGCTTCACCGATTTCACGGCTATCAGTCCACTTCAGTCCCATACTATCCTCTTAGTGCTCGCGCGCGTGGTTAATTGTGTAACGCGGAATTTCGACCACCAGGTCTTCATCCGTGACGCGGGCCTGGCAGCTCAGGCGGCTATCCGGTTCCAGCCCCCAGGCTTTGTCCAGCATATCGTCTTCGTCTTCGGTGCTTTCCGGCAGCGAGTCGAAACCTTCACGCACGATGCAGTGGCAGGTGGTGCAGGCACAGGATTTTTCACAGGCGTGTTCAATCTCGATACCGCTACGCAGCGCGGCATCCAGAATGGTTTCACCGGTCTCAGCTTCCACAACTACGCCATCCGGGCACAGGTCCTGGTGGGGCAGAAAAACAATCTTTGGCATATTAAACCTCGTCCACGGATTGGCCTTTCAGCGCGACACGAACGGATTGGTCCATGCGGCGAGCGGCAAATTCCTGGGTTTGTTTGTCAACGTTTTTAATGGCTTGTTCGATGGCGTCAGTGTCATTGCCCTCAGCTACCGCGCTCAACGCCGCAGCGGCCTCGTCAATTTCCTGACGCTCTGCGGCACTTAACAGCGCGGCATCGGCGGCAAGCGCACTGTGCAGGCTTTCCAGCACGCGCGCCGCTTCCACTTTCTGCTCGGCCAGCATACGCGCTTTCACGTCCTGCTCGGCATAGCTCATGGAATCCTGAATCATGGTGGCGATTTCACCGTCGGTCAGACCGTAGGACGGTTTCACCTGGATAGACGATTCCACGCCGGTGGATTTTTCCATCGCCGTGACGCTCAGCAGACCGTCAGCATCTACCTGGAAGGTGACGCGAATGTGCGCACCGCCCGCCGGGAGAGCCGGAATACCGCGCAGCGCGAAGCGCGCCAGCGAACGGCAGTCCTGTACCAGTTCGCGTTCGCCCTGCATCACGTGGATGGACATCGCGGTCTGGCCGTCTTTAAAGGTGGTGAACTCCTGCGCGCGGGCCACCGGGATGGTGGTGTTACGCGGGATAACCTTCTCTACCAGGCCGCCCATGGTTTCGAGGCCCAGAGAGAGCGGGATCACGTCGAGCAGCAGCATTTCGCTGTCCGGCTTGTTGCCGACCAGAATATCGGCCTGCACGGCGGCGCCAATCGCCACCACTTTATCCGGGTCGATGGAGGTCAGCGGCGTACGGCCAAAGAATTCGCCCACGCGCTCGCGCACCAGCGGTACGCGGGTCGAACCGCCCACCATCACCACTTCCAGCACCTCTTCGGCTTCCACGCCCGCATCTTTCAGCGCACGGCGGCAGGCCAGCAGGGTGCGCTTCACCAGCGCGGAAATCAGATCGTTAAACTGTTCGCGGGTCACTTCGCCTTTCCAGCCAGCCACCTCAACGGTGACGCTGTCGGCATCGCTCAGGGCGATTTTGGCAGCGATGGCGGCATCAAGCAGCTCGCGCTGTACGCGGTTGTCGCTGCGATCGGCAATGCCTGCCTGTTCGCGAATGTAATCTGCCAGCAGGTGGTCGAAATCGTCACCGCCCAGCGCGGAGTCGCCGCCGGTGGCCAGCACTTCAAACACACCGCGGCTGAGACGCAGAATCGAGATATCGAAGGTACCGCCGCCCAGATCGTAGACGGCAATCACCCCTTCCTGACCGGAATCGAGGCCATAGGCAATCGCCGCGGCAGTCGGTTCGTTCAGCAGGCGCAGCACGTGCAGGCCAGCCAGACGCGCAGCGTCTTTGGTGCCCTGACGCTGTGCATCGTCAAAGTAAGCGGGAACGGTAATCACCACGCCGTCGAGTTCGCCATCAAGCGTTTCGGTGGCGCGCGCCGCCAGCGCTTTGAGAATATCAGCCGAGACGCGGATCGGGTTGAGTACACCGGCGTTGGTTACCAGCATCGGCAGGCCGTTTTCACTGGACTGGAACTGGTAAGGCAGGTGCGGGTAACGCGTCTGGATATCCGCCAGCGAGCGGCCCATCATGCGTTTTACGGAGCTAATGGTGTTGGCCGGGTCCAGCGCGGCGTTGGTACGCGCATCATAGCCGACCACGTGGCCCTGCGCCTGATAGTGCACAACAGAAGGCAGCAGGTGACGCCCCTGATTGTCGGCCAGCGTTTCCGCCTGACCGCTACGCACGGTAGCAACCAGGGAATTGGTGGTGCCTAAGTCAATGCCAACCGCCAGACGACGCTGGTGCGGCGCGGCGCTCAGACCCGGCTCACTAATTTGTAATAAGGCCATGTTAAGCTTCCAGAATCAGAAATCGAGCAGCTTTTCTTCGAGTAATTCAGCGCTGCTTTGGAGTTTATCGAGAAAACGCAGTTTACGTACGGTATCCGCCGCCGCGTCCCACGTCTGCGAATCAAGTTCCGCCACCATCTGCTGCTGCCGCTGGCTGTACATCGCTTTGATGCGCTTAAGCAGCGCTTCCAGACGGTCAGCATCTTTCGCCTGTTCAATCTCGTCCAGCTCTTCACGCAGCTCCAGCTGTTCCATCAGGAACGCGGTATCGCGTACGGTATGCTGTTCGGAGGCCAGATCGAAGCCGTGCAGGGAGAGCAGATATTCGGCGCGCGTCAGCGGGTGACGCAGCGTTTGCCATGCCTGGTTGATAGTCGCGGAGCGCTGGACCGCCGCGAGCTGTTCAGCTTCGCTGGCGCTGGCAAAACGGTCGGGGTGATTCTGACGCTGCAGGTCCTGGAAGCGTGCCGCGAGGGCCTGAGTGTCTACGTGATAACCGGCTGGCAATCCAAAGAGAGTGAAGTAATCCATGACGTTCTCAGGGTTAACTATTTAAAACAAACCCCACGCACAGCAGTGGCGCTATGGTGGGGTTGGCAGGACACAAAATCAGACGTTAAAGCTTTCGCCGCAACCACACTCGTCTTTCACGTTCGGGTTAGTAAATTTAAACCCTTCGTTGAGACCTTCTTTGACGAAGTCGAGCTGCGTGCCATCAAGAAATTGCAGGCTCTTACCGTCGATGACCACCTTCACGCCCTTGTCTTCGAAAACGGTGTCTTCTGCCGCCGGCTCGTCAACAAATTCCAGTACATAGGCCATACCTGAACAGCCGGACGTTCTGACGCCCAGACGCAGACCAAACCCTTTACCGCGGTTTGCCAGGAAGGTATTGACTCGCGCTGCTGCACTGTCGCTTAAGGTAATCGACATAAAAACCTCAACTCTTCTTAATTATTTTGCTTCACGTTTGCTTTTGTAATCCGCAATAGCGGCTTTAATCGCGTCTTCTGCCAGAATAGAACAGTGAATTTTCACCGGCGGCAGTTCAAGCTCGTCGGCGATATCGGTATTTTTAATCGCCTGTGCTTCGTCCAGGGATTTCCCTTTGACCCACTCGGTGACGAGGGAGCTGGAAGCAATGGCGGAACCGCAGCCGTAGGTCTTGAAACGCGCGTCTTCAATGATACCTTCATTGTTGACTTTAATCTGCAACTTCATCACATCGCCGCAAGCCGGCGCACCGACCATACCGCTGCCGACGCTTTCGTCGCTGTTGTCGAAGGAACCTACGTTACGTGGGTTCTCGTAATGATCGATTACTTTTTCGCTGTAAGCCATGATGAATTCTCCTTATCGGTACCGATTAATGATGTGACCATTCAATGCTGTTCAGATCCACGCCCTGCTTGAACATTTCCCACAGCGGAGAAAGGTCGCGCAGACGGCCAATGGAGTTGCGAACCAGATTGATGGTGTAGTCAATCTCTTCTTCGGTAGTGAAACGACCTAAAGAGAAACGAATGGAGCTATGCGCCAGCTCATCGGTCATGCCTAGTGCGCGCAGCACGTAGGATGGCTCAAGGCTTGCGGAAGTACATGCGGAACCGGAGGAAACCGCCAGGTCTTTCAGCGCCATAATCAGCGATTCGCCTTCAACGTAGTTAAAGCTCACGTTGAGGATGTTCGGTGCGCCCTGCTCAAGGTCACCGTTCAGGTAAACCTCTTCCATATCCTTCACGCCGTTCCACAGACGGTTACGCAGACCGCGCAGACGGGCCATTTCGGTCTCCATCTCTTCTTTCGCGATACGGTAAGCTTCGCCCATGCCGACGATCTGGTGAACAGGCAGGGTGCCGGAACGCATGCCGCGCTCGTGACCGCCGCCGTGCATCTGCGCTTCGATACGGATACGCGGTTTACGACGAACGTACAGCGCGCCGATACCTTTCGGACCATAGATTTTGTGACCGGAGAAGGACATCAGGTCAACTTTCAGCTGGCTCAGGTCGATAGGCAGTTTGCCCACGCTCTGGGTCGCGTCAACGTGATAGATGATGCCGCGCGCACGGCACATTTCGCCGATAGTCGCGATATCCTGCACCACGCCGATTTCGTTGTTCACGTGCATGATGGAGACGAGGATGGTGTCGTCACGCATCGCCGCTTCGAGCTCTTTGAGATCGATAATGCCGTTGCGCTGCGGTGCCAGGTAAGTGATTTCGAAACCTTCACGCTCGAGCTGACGACAGGTGTCCAGCACGGCTTTGTGTTCGGTTTTACTGGTGATGATGTGCTTGCCTTTTTTCTGATAAAAGTTGGCTGCACCTTTAATCGCCAGGTTGTCGGATTCTGTCGCACCAGAGGTAAAGACGATTTCACGCGGGTCTGCACCCACGAGGTCGGCAATCTGGTTACGGGCGATATCTACCGCCTCTTCAGCCTGCCAGCCGAAACGGTGTGAACGAGAAGCCGGGTTACCAAAGGTCCCGTCCAGGGTCAGAAACTGCATCATTTTCTCGGCAACACGCGGGTCCACCGGCGTGGTTGCGGAGTAGTCGAGATAAATCGGTAATTTCATTGCTCTTTAACTCCGTACATCACTCAATGCAAGGAGTCAGGCAACCGGCTGGATGTACGACCGCGTTGACGGGAGAGTGTCCCGGCCTGACTCTGAAATCTCATTGTTATCTATAACTCGCTCTGCGCAGTACCCAGCAGAGCGGTTGGATTATGCGCGTAACTTAACGTCGATTGCGTCTTGTACGCGAGTCGTGCGGGAGGTGTCGTGCGAGTGCTGACGGCCGGACACGTCCAGAACTTCCTGGTTGTTCACCAGTTCACCAAGGGTGATGTTGTTCAGGAAACCGGTCAGACGGTCGCTCAGATCGCGCCACAGAGCGTGGGTCAAACATTTATCGCCGCCCTGGCAGCCACCTTTCCCCTGGCAGCGGGTCGCGTCAACGGACTCGTCCACTGCGCTGATCACTTCGCCAACGGCGATATGGTTTGCTTCTTTACCCAGCAGATAACCGCCGCCTGGACCACGTACGCTGGACACTAAGCCATTTTTACGCAGACGGGAGAACAGCTGCTCCAGATAGGAGAGTGAAATTCCCTGACGTTCGGAAATATCAGCCAACGGCACCGGGCCCGCTTCGGAGTTGAGTGCAACGTCCAGCATCGCGGTTACGGCATAACGCCCTTTAGATGTCAGTCTCATGTCTTACTTAACCTCAAACTCGCCCCTGCCCGGGGTTTTTAATAATATTGTGGGTATTGCATAGCAGGAGCAAGTCTGACATTCCCGACTAAATCAGTCAACTATTTACTTGAGTGATTTAGTCAGGTATTTGACGTTCCGTGCGGTATTGATCTGCCGGATGGCGCTTCGCTTATCCGGCCTACTGGCCGCTCGAGTTGTAGGCCGGATAAGCGAAGCGCCATCCGGCATTTACGCGATTACTTGCCTTTGTTCTGCTGCTCAATAGAGGCCAGAATCCCACGCAGGATGTTCAGCTCCTGGCTTTCCGGACGCGCGCGGGTGAACAGACGACGCAGCTTGTTCATCACCTGCCCCGGATGGTTTTCACGAATGAAGCCCGTGGAGAGCAGGGTCTGCTCCAGGTGACCGTAGAAACGTTCGAGATCGTCCACCAGCGGGTACGGTGTTTCTTCGTGTTCCACCTTCGGTTCAGCGCTTTCCTGCGCCGCCAGCCAGGCCATACGCACTTCATAAGAAATGACCTGTACCGCCATCGCCAGGTTTAGCGAGCTGTATTCCGGGTTAGCGGCAATCGCCACGTGATAGTGACATTTCTGCAGTTCGTCGTTAGTCAGACCCACACGCTCACGACCAAACACCAGCGCGACCGGCGCGTGTTCAGCTTCAGCGACGCTTTTCAGACCGCATTCACGCGGGTCAAGCATCGGCCACGGCAGAGTGCGGGAACGCGCGCTGGTGCCGACCACCAGGCTGCAACCGGCCAGCGCTTCGTCGAGTGTGTCGACGATCTGCGCGCTGCCAATGACATCGCTGGCGCCTGCCGCCAGGGCGATGGCCTGGGAGTCTGGTTTCACCAGCGGGTTAACCAGCCACAGGTTGGTTAAACCCATGGTTTTCATAGCGCGGGCAACGGAGCCCATGTTGCCGGTATGGGAGGTTTCGACCAGCACGATTCGGATATTTTGCAGCATTGTCATTCTTCGTCTAAAGATTATTCGGCCATATTACCATAAAGCTGAGACAGAATCCGAATTCGCTGCTATGATATGCGCCGTTTTCCCGTTCTTTAACATCCAGTGAGAGTAACCTGATGCATCCGATGCTGAACATCGCCGTGCGCGCAGCGCGCAAGGCGGGTAACCTGATTGCCAAAAACTACGAAACGCCAGAAGCTGTTGAAGCGAGCCAGAAAGGCAGCAACGATTTCGTGACCAACGTTGATAAAGCAGCCGAAGCGGTAATTATCGACACCATTCGCAAATCTTACCCGCAACACACCATCATCACCGAAGAAAGCGGTGAACACGTTGGCGAAGATCTGGATGTACAATGGGTTATCGATCCGCTGGATGGCACCACCAACTTCATCAAACGTCTGCCACACTTCTCTGTTTCCATTGCCGTACGCATTAAAGGCCGTACTGAAGTGGCTGTCGTTTACGATCCGATGCGCAACGAACTGTTCACCGCCACTCGCGGCCAGGGCGCACAGCTCAACGGTTACCGTCTGCGCGGCAGCACTGCCCGCGATCTGGATGGCACCATTATCGCCACCGGTTTCCCGTTCAAAGCCAAGCAGCACGCGACAGCTTACATGAACATCCTCGGCAAAATGTTTACCGAGTGCGCGGACTTCCGCCGTTCTGGTTCCGCCGCGCTGGATCTGGCCTACCTGGCCGCTGCGCGCGTTGACGGTTACTTCGAAATCGGCCTGAAGCCGTGGGACTTCGCCGCGGGCGAGCTGATCGCACGTGAAGCGGGCGCGCTGGTTTGCGATTTCGTTGGCGGTCACAACTACATGATGACCGGTAACATCGTTGCCGGTAACCCACGTGTGGTGAAAGCCATGCTGGCGAACATGCGCGACGAACTGAGCGAAGCGCTGAAGCGCTAAGTTCATACCGCGTGTCATTAAGAAGCCCGTTCGCGGGCTTCTTTTTTATCCCCTTCCCCAGAATTATCTCTATTCCCGTTGCCGCCAAATCCGTCGTCTATACTTAGCCTTTTGTTAGCCAAAAGGAGAGCGAACATGACAATTCACAAGCACGGGTCCGCGCACTGGTCAGGTGATATCAAACATGGAAAAGGGACGGTTTCTACCGAAAGTGGCGTTCTTAACCAGCAGCCTTATGGCTTTAATACCCGTTTTGAAGGCGCTAAAGGAACCAACCCGGAAGAACTGATTGGCGCGGCTCACGCGGCCTGTTTTTCGATGGCGTTATCATTGATGCTGGGCGAAGCAGACTATACCGCAGATTCTATTGATACCACGGCGGACGTGTCGCTGGATAAAACCGACGGTGGCTTTGCCATTACCAAAATCGCGCTGCAAAGTAAGGTGGCGGTTCCCGGTATTGACGCGCAACAGTTCGATGGCATTATCCAGAAAGCGAAAGCCGGTTGCCCGGTATCACAGCTGCTAAAAGCGGAAATTACGCTGGATTATACATTGAACTAACGCGAAACCGCTGATTCTGGCGCCTCTGATAAAAGAGGCGCAGATGAGGTATGCCACAGAAGAACTGCCCTCAATGCCCTGTTTTCGGGCTCAGACCGTTTTATGTCCCTCGACATCAACGCTAAAACGGCCTCAGCCCTCTGCCCACCGGCACCGCGCTCAGCCACATGACCACCGCCGCGGCAATCAGAATGACGCCGCCCGCTAAGGCCAGCGTCGTCCAGCCCACCTGCCGCCACAGCACCGGTGTTTTATTGCCGCTCAGCTTCACTGCCAGCGTACGGAAACCGTGAACCAGCAGCGCCAGCGACGAGATGGTGAGTGACGTCCCTGCCGCCATCGCCAGCGCCGAAGCAACGCCCCAGCTAAAGACGCCAATCACTTTACTGAACAGCAGTACCATAATGGCGCCGGAACAAGGGCGCATTCCCATCGAAAGAATAATCATCAGCCGCGCGCGCCAGTCGTCGCTCTGTTCAAGCTGCTGCGGGTTCGGCAAATGCTGGTGTCCGCAGCCACAGCCGTCATGGTGAACATGATGCGGCGTAAAGGCGGTGAATTTCGGTTTACGCAGTAGTAAGCGCAGCTTTTTCAACGCCCGCCAGCACAGCAGTAGCCCCAGTACGCCTACCAGCGCGTAACTCCCCTTTTCCAGCCAGAAGCTGCTGAGATGCAGCTGCCGCGCCGGAAGCCGTAATACGGTGAGCACAATAACCACCAACGCAATCGCCACCAGCCCCTGTAATAATGAGGAAGCCAGCGTCAGACCGATGCTCGACTTGAGTTTTGACGGATGGGTCGCCAGCCAGGTGGTAATCACCACTTTGCCGTGTCCCGGCCCCAGCGCGTGCAACACGCCGTAGGCAAAGCTGAACAGCAGCAGCGCGCCGCCCGCCTGGGTGGGATTATCAGCCACCGCTTTCAGTAGACCGCTCATCTGCTGGTTAACGTCACGCTGCCAGATAACGCTTTTCAGCATCACCTGCGGCCACGCCTGCCACAGCCAGACCAGCCCTACTGCAGCGGCAACAAGAAACAGCGCCAGCGGCCAGAGCGAGGCCCAGCGGCGCGGCGGACGGCGTCGGTTAACGGAAATCACTGACATTGCACGGTCACCTTCTGGGCAAACTGTTTCCCCAGCTCCATATCCTCCTCCGGCGCGTCTTCTTTATCGAGCGACTGCGCGTAGGAGAGCATCTCTTCGTTGGGCTGCGGCGTGTGCACACGAACCTTGCACGCGCCTTTAAAATCTGCGGCAAACGCCACGTCGCTGTCTTTTTCGTAGCTCATATCGACATAATAGGTCGGGTCAAAGGTGGAAAAAGTATAGGTTTGCCCCGCCAGCAGTTGCGGTGAGGCCAGCGGCAGCGTGAAGGTCAATACCGCCTGATGCCCCTGACGCGCCAGACCGTAGTCTTCAGGCAGATTGTTAAACTTCACCTTTTTGCCGTTGTGCCAGAACTCGGTGAAGTAATGCTGCCCCAGCACGTTGGCCATCACCTCCGCCGCCAGTTTTTTCCATACCTCATCCCCCGGCTTTGCATTACCCGCGTCGTACAGCAGGTCGGCCGAGGTGAGTTCATCCATCACCCAACGCATTTTCATGCCGGTAAGCGCGCCATCGCTCACCACCAATTGATTGGTGATGGTGATAAAACTGTGCGGATGCGCCCTGGCGTTTAATGATAAAAACGCAAGAAACACCATTACCGCGCATTGTTTCACTCTCTTCATCCGTTCCTCAGTGAAAAATTCTGTGAGCGTCGCCAGCATTCCTTAGCGAAAGCGCCGTGGTCGCCGCTATCTTTTGTCTATCCTTAATCCTGGTTACCTAAAACTGGATCTAGCTGATGATGACCGTACTTGAACCGCCATCTGTGCTTTCCAGTCCCCAGCGCCGCTGCCAGGCGCTGCTGATGCTGTATCTCCCAGGGCATACCATTACCGCGGAATACATTGGCATGGTGAATAATGTCGATGTTTCAACCGCCCGGCAAGATATCGTTGACGCCGGCGAGGAGATTGAGCGTTACCATCGTCTGGCAATCGCCACTCAGGCGGATGGCAGCTATCGGATTGAAGGCACCACCCTCGACCTGCGCCTGTGTCTGCTGCATTGGCTGCGTCGTGCGCTGCGGCTATGCCCGCATTTTGTCGCCAACCATTTTACACCGGCTATCAAAACGCAGCTGAAACAGCTGAAAATTGCCCGAACGCTGTATGATGAAACCAACCTCCAGGCGCTGGTTAACCGCTGTGCCCGCAGCCTGGAGCGCGAGTTTGAGTGCCGGGACGGTCAGTTTTTACGCCTGTATTTACAATATTGTCTGCTGCAACATCATCAGGGTGTCAGCCCCCGGTTCACAACATTGCAAAGCGCCTGGACCCAGTCGACCGACGAATACCAGATGGCGGCGGATATCGTGCGCCACTGGCAGCGCCGTGTTATGCAGACGCCTGACCCTTATGAACAGCATTTCCTCGCCCTACTCTTTATGCTGTTGAAAATCCCCAATCCGCACGACGATGGCCGCCAGCAGGAGCAGCAGCTACATCTGGCGATATCCCATCTGGTCGATCGCTTCCAGCAGCTTGCCGGATGTCACTTTACCGACGAACGCGCGCTGCACAACCAGCTTTATGTTCATTTATCGCAGGCGCTCAACCGCTGTGTGTTCGGGATCGGGATCGATCATCATCTACCGGAGGAGATCCATCGCCTCTATCCGCGTTTGATTCGCACCACCCGCAGCGCGCTGGCTGATTTTGAAACGCGTTACGCCCTGCGCTTCAGCGACGACGAAGCGGCGCTGATTGCGGTGATTTTCGGCGCGGGGTTAATGCAGGAGAGCGAGCTACACGAGAAACAGGTGGTATTACTGACCGGCGATAACCCGGCGCTGGAACAGGAGATTGAGCAGCAGCTGCGGGAGCTGACCCTGCTGCCGCTCAACGTGAAATATCTGGCGGCGCATATTTTCCAGAAAGAAGGGGCGCCAAAGGACAGCACGCTGGTGATATCGCCTTACGCGATTGTGCTGCCGCTGTTTTCGCCGCCGCTGATCCACGCCGAGCAGTCGCTCAGCGAACATCAGCAGCAGCGTATCTGCCAGATCCTAGAAACCTAGCGGACGACGGCTTTTGGCCGCAGCACCAACGCAGGCAGGGCCACCAACGCCATCACCCAGAACAGCCCCTGGTGCAGATGCTGGTAGAGGAAGCCCGCAAACATGGTCATCACAGCAATGCTGCCGCCCATTGCCACCGCCGAGTAGACCGCCTGCAGGCGAATCACTTCGCTGCCCTGGCGCGCGGCAATGTAGCGCATAGCCGCCAGATGGCAGACGGTGAAGGTGCCGCAGTGGAGGATCTGAATCAAAATCAGCCACGGTAAGCTGGTGGTCCAGCCCATCAGCCCCCAGCGAATCACGCCGCAAATGGCGGAGAGCAGCAGTAAGTCCCGCGCGCTAAAGCGACGAAACACTTTTTTGCTCAGGGCAAAGGTCAGCACTTCCGCCACCACGCCTAACGACCAAAGATAGCCAATTGCCGACGCCGAGTAGCCTGCGCCTTCCCAGAAAATCGCGCTAAAACCGTAATAGGCGGCGTGCGCGCCTTGCAGCAGGCTAACGCAGGCAAGGAAACGCCAGTTTTGTACCACCAGCGCGCGCCAGGCCGGCCAGCCCACTGATTCCTGGTGACGGGACTCGCCGAGCGGCATCACCGACGGCTTCAGCAACATGCCCAGCAGCATCGAAGCAACGCCCAGACTCAGCATCAGCAGAATCACATGATAGTCAAACAAGCTCACCAGCTTGCCGGTCAACGCCGAGCCAATCACAAAGGCAATCGACCCCCACAGGCGCACCCGGCCATAGTCCATGGTTATCTGTTTTTGCCAGGTATTGGCCAGCGCATCGGTCAGCGGCACCAGCGGTGAGAAAAAGAGGTTGAACCCGATCATCACCACCATCAGCCACGCTACGTTGCTGCCCGCCCAGAAGGCCAGCGCGAACAGCAGTGTCATCAACGCCAGAATGCGCAGAACGCTAATCAGTTTCGAGGGGTCGCTCACGCGCGGCGCAATCAGCAGGCTACCGAGAAAACGGGCCACCAGCCCGGCGCCGAGCAGCAAACCGATGGTTTCGGGAGAGAGCCCCGCGCCTTTGAGCCAGACGCTCCAGAAAGGCAGAAAAATACCGTAGCTAAAGAAGTAGGTGAAGTAACTGAGCGCCAGCCAGCGCGTGGAGTGCAAAACCATGGTTCCTCCCGTTATGGAGGCGATAGTCTAATGACTCTCCCCATATTCTGGAGAGTACTAACGCAGGTAGTTACCAGAAAATTGTGACGAGCATCACCTTCCTTCTTTATCACTCCAGAGTTGTCCGCCCTAACGGCAGCCGCTGAGAAGCACGCCCGCGTTAACCTTCAACCAACGGTCTTTGCGCCAGCTCGATAAAATCCCTTAGGGCGGGCTTTAGCTCGCCCTTTTTCCACGCCATCAGCAGCGCCAGCGTCGGCGCTTCGCCTTTAATTGGCCGAAAAACCACCTGTCCGGTATTAAAATTATTCATATAACCGGGTATCAAAGTGGCCCCCAGTCCCATACCAACGAGGTTCATGGTCACCAGGATATTGGTCGCCACCTGTACGATATTCGGCTGGCTGCGCTCTTTCTCAAACCACGCGTTGACTACCGATGAAAGTTCGCCGGAATAGTCCGGGTCGGTGGTGACAAAGTTCACACCGTGTAACTGCTGGGCGGAAATACTCTCCTCGCGGGATAGTGGATGACCTACCGGCAGCACCACCACCAGCGGTTCATGAAACAGCTCAATAAATTCAATATCCTGCCCGTGAACAGGATAACGCATCAGCCCGACGTCCAGTTCACCGCTCCGCAGCTTCTCTTCTTGCTGCGTGGTAATCAGGCTTGCCAGCTCGATATGGGTTTCAGGCTGACGCAGACGCAGCATCGGCAGCACCTTTGGCAGCAGATTCACCTCGGCGGAGGGGACAAAGCCAATCGCCAGATGGTCGTTATTCAGCGCCGCTTTACGCGCGCGCAGCTTGGCCTGTTCCGCATTGTCCAGAATGGCCTGCGCATCCTGCAAGAAACACTCACCGGCTGCCGTGAGGGTCACTTTGCGCTTGTCGCGTTCCAGCAACGCGACGCCCACGCACTGCTCCAGATCGCGTATTTGACTACTCAGGGAGGGCTGTGAGGTATGCAATTTTTCTGCGGCTCGAGTGAAGTTTAACTCCTGCGCCACCGCGACGAAGTAGCGTAGGTGCCTCAGTTCCATGTCCCTCTCCTTGTTATCGAAAAAACGTCTCAGCTGGTAGATATTTACTATTTCACAGATTGATAACTAACCAGCAACATCCTTAGGGCACAAAAAAAGAAGGTCAATACATCTTAGCTTTCAGGATTAAAAAATATGACCACACCCTCAAATTTAGACATCTACCAACTGATTGATACCCTACACGGTCGCGTAACCCCACGAATTTATACCGACCCTGACATTTACCAACTGGAGCTGGAACGCATCTTCGGACGCTGCTGGCTGTTTCTGGCCCACGAAAGCCAAATCCCCAAACCGGGCGATTTCTTTAACACCTATATGGGCGAAGACGCCGTGGTGGTGGTGCGCCAGAAGGACGGCAGCATCAAAGTGTTTCTCAACCAGTGTCGCCACCGTGCGATGCGCGTGAGTTATGCCGACTGCGGTAACACCCGCGCCTTCACCTGCCCGTATCACGGCTGGTCGTACGGCATTAACGGCGAGCTGATCGACGTGCCGCTGGAGCCACGCGCCTACCCGCAAGGGCTGTGCAAATCCCAGTGGGGGCTGAACGAAGTGCCGTGCGTCGAGAGTTACAAAGGGCTGATTTTCGGTAACTGGGATACCAGCGCGCCGAATCTGCGCGATTATCTCGGCGACATCGCCTGGTATCTCGACGGCGTGCTGGATCGCCGTGAAGGCGGCACCGAAATCGTCGGCGGCGTGCAGAAGTGGACCATCGACTGTAACTGGAAATTCCCCGCCGAACAGTTCGCCAGCGACCAGTATCACGCGCTGTTCAGCCACGCTTCCGCCGTGCAGGTGCTGGGGGCGAAGGATGACGGCAGCGATAAGCGCCTCGGCGACGGTCAGACCGCCCGCCCGGTGTGGGAAACCGCCAAAGACGCGCTGCAGTTCGGCCAGGACGGACACGGCAGCGGCTTCTTCTTTACCGAGAAACCGGACGCCAACGTCTGGGTCGACGGTGAAGTCTCCAGCTACTATCGCGACACCTATGAAGAGGCCGAGCAGCGTCTGGGCAAGGTACGCGCGCTGCGTCTCGCCGGTCACAACAACATTTTCCCCACCCTCTCCTGGCTGAATGGCACCGCCACGCTGCGCGTCTGGCACCCTCGCGGGCCGGACAAAGTCGAAGTATGGGCGTTCTGCATCGCTGATAAAGCCGCCTCTGATGAAGTCAAAGCCGCTTTTGAAAACAGCGCCACCCGCGCTTTCGGACCGGCGGGGTTCCTTGAGCAGGACGATTCGGAAAACTGGTGTGAAATTCAAAAATTGCTGAAAGGCCACCGGGCACGCAACACCAACCTGTGTCTGGAGATGGGTCTCGGCCAGGAAAAACGTCGTGAAGACGGCATACCAGGGATCACCAACTATATCTTCTCGGAAACCGCCGCCCGCGGCATGTATCAGCGCTGGGCCGATTTATTAAGCAGCGAAAGCTGGCAGGAAGTGCAGGAAAAAACCGCCGCATACCAGCAGGAGGTGATCAAATGAGCGCGTTAGTCTCCCCTGAGCTGCATCACCGCATCAGCCAGTTCCTGTATGAAGAAGCGCGTCTGCTGGACGACTGGCAGTTTCGCGACTGGCTGGCGCAACTGGATGAAGAGATTCGCTACACCATGCGTACCACGGTGAATGCCCAGACGCGCGACCGCCGTAAAGGCGTACAGCCGCCGACCACCTGGATTTTCAACGACAACAAAGACCAGCTTGAGCGTCGTATCGCGCGGCTGGAAACCGGCATGGCGTGGGCGGAGGAGCCGCCTTCCCGCACCCGCCACATGATCAGCAACCTGCAGGTGAGCGAAACCGACCAGCCGGATGTGTTCGCCGTGCGCCTGAACTATCTGCTGTACCGCGCGCAAAAGGAGCGTGATGAAACGTTCTACGTCGGTACACGCGTGGATAAAGTCCGCCGTCTGCCTGACGACACGTGGCGTCTGCTGGCACGAGAGATCGTGCTCGATCAGGCAGTGATCACCTCCCACAACCTGAGCATCCTTTTCTGATGAACCGTATTTTGGCCTGCTCCGCCACGGAGCTACCGGAGGGGGAAGCCCTCCGCCTGGAGACCTCGCCCGTCATCGCGCTGTTCCATATCGGCGGCGAGTTTTATGCCATTAACGACCGCTGTAGCCACGGCAACGCCTCGATGTCAGAGGGCTATCTGGAAGACGATGCGACGGTGGAATGCCCGCTGCACGCCGCCAGCTTCTGCCTGAAAACCGGCAAAGCGCTGTGCCTGCCCGCCACCGATCCGCTGACCACCTATGCGGTACATGTGGAAGGCGGCGAAGTGTTTATCGATATTCCCGAGGAGGCCTGATGAGCGATTTACGCGATAACGTTGTGTTTATTACCGGCGGCGGTTCCGGCCTGGGCCTGGCACTGGTCGAACGCTTTATTGAAGAAGGTGCGAAGGTTGCCACGCTGGAACTTTCGCCAGCCAAAGTCGCCAGCCTGCGCCAGCGCTTTGGCGATCATCTGCTGGCAGTAGAAGGTAATGTCACCTGTTACGCCGACTACCAGCGCGCGGTAGATCAGATCCTCAGCAATTTTGGCAAACTGGACTGCTTTATCGGCAATGCCGGGATCTGGGATCACAACGCTTCCCTGGTTAATACGCCTGCGGATGCGCTGGAGAGCGGCTTCCACGAACTGTTTAACGTTAACGTGCTGGGCTATCTGCTGGGCGCGAAAGCCTGCGCTCCCGCACTTATCGCCAGCGAAGGCAGCATGATTTTTACCCTCTCTAACGCGGCCTGGTATCCGGGCGGCGGTGGGCCGCTGTATACCGCCAGCAAGCACGCGGCCACCGGGCTGATTCGCCAGTTGGCCTACGAGCTGGCGCCGAAGGTGCGAGTGAACGGTGTCGGCCCATGCGGCATGGCCACCGATCTGCGTGGCCCGCAGGCGCTCGGTCAGAACGATACCTCGATTATGCAGTCACTGACGCCGGAGAAAATTGCCGCCATTCTGCCGCTGCAGTTCTTCCCGGCACCGGCTGACTTCACCGGCCCGTACGTGATGCTGGCTTCACGCCGCAACAACCGTACGCTAAGCGGCGTGATGATCAACGCCGATGCCGGGCTGGGGATCCGTGGGATCCGCCACGTGGCCGCCGGTCTGGATCTGTAAGGAGCGAGCATGAGCGAACAGATTATTGCCATTATCGGCGGCGGCCAGGCGGGGGCGATGGCCGCCGCCGCGCTGCGGCAGCAGGGGTTTAGCGGGCCGCTGCATCTTTTCTCCAACGAAATGCATTTGCCTTACGAGCGCCCACCGCTCTCGAAAGCCATGCTGCTGGACGATAACCCACAGCTTCAGCCCGTTCTGCCCGCCAACTGGTGGCAGGAACACAACGTGCAGTTGCATATGGGCGTCACGATACGCGAGATCGATCGCGCTACCCGCACGCTAACGCTCGCCGATGGGCAAACCTACCGCTGGTCACAGCTGCTGCTGGCTACCGGTGCCGCCGCCAGGCCGTTGCCGCTGCTGGATGCGCTGGGCGAGCGCTGCTTTACCCTGCGTCATGCCGGCGATGCCGAGCGTCTCCGGGCTGCGCTACAGCCGGGAAAATCGATCGTCATCGTCGGCGCAGGCACCATCGGCCTGGAGCTGGCGGCCAGCGCCACCCAGCGCGGTTGCCGCGTCACGGTAGTCGAACTGGCGGATACGGTGATGGGCCGCAATGCTCCTGCTCCGGTACGCGATTATCTGCTGGCACGCCATCAGCTAGCCGGCGTGCGGGTGCTGCTCAACAGCGCCATTGAGCACGCCGAAGCGGGCGAGTTCCTCTCGCTCACCCTGCAAAATGGCGAAACGCTACAGGCTGATGCCGTGGTTTACGGTATCGGCATCGTGGCCAACGATGCGCTGGCACGCGAAGCGGGGCTGGAAACCGCTAACGGTATTATTGTCGATAGCACCTGTGCCACCGCCGACCCGGCCATTTTCGCCGCCGGTGATGTGGCGCTCACTCGTCAGCCAGACGGCTCGTTAAGGCGTATAGAAAGCTGGGAAAATGCCAACTTCCAGGCGCAGGTCGCCGCCGCTGCCATGCTCGGTTTACCCGTGCCGGATGCCACACCGGGCTGGTTCTGGACCGATCAATACAGTGATAACCTGCAGTTTGTTGGCGAAATGCAGGGAGAAAACTGGTTATGTCGTGGTGAACCGGGCGACAGGAAAGCCATTTGGCTTCAGCTACGTGAAGGCGCGCTGGCAGGCGCGGTAGCACTGAACAACGGACGCGAAGTACGCGTGCTGCGTAAGCTGATTCAGTCAGGACGCGTAGTCAGTGAAGACGCCCTTTGTGATGAAAGCGTACCCTTAAAATCGCTATAGCAGGTGCGCATGACGGCCCCTTCTTATCGCTACGGCGAAGGGGCCATACCAAAGTACCATCCAATCTACTGATTTTTCGCCCCTGTGTGGCAGGCCACAAAATTGTGTATTACGTTTAAATCAAACGTACTTACCCAAAGGAACTGCCATGAACTCGCTTCGCTATCTCGACTTTGGCGCTTCGCGCGATCTGCTGCTGCTGATTGCCCGTATCGCTATCGTGCTGCTGTTTATTCTCTCCGGCTATCCCAAAATGCTCCACTACGACGGCACGGTGCAGTACATGGCCTCCATCGGCACACCGATGCCGGCGCTGGCGGCTATCATCGCGATCGTGATGGAAGTTCCCGCCGTTATTCTGGTGATTCTGGGGTTCTTTACGCGTCCGCTGGCGGTGATTTTTCTGTTCTATACGCTGGGGACGGCGGTGATTGGCCACCACTACTGGAACATGACCGGCGATGCGGTGATGCCAAATATGATTAACTTCTACAAAAATATCAGTATCTCGGGGGCGTTCCTGCTGCTGGCAATTGTCGGGCCGGGGAAAATTTCGTTAGATAAGCGCTGATGGTTTGCCTGATGGCGCTACGCTTATCAGGCCTACGAGTAGGACTGATAAGCGTAGTGCCATCGGGCAGAAAAAAAGGCCGCGTACGCGGCCTTTTTCACATCACACGATTCACGCTTACGCGTAAACCGGGAAGCGTGCACAGATATCCAGCACTTTCGCTTTCACGCGTTCAATGGTGGCTTCATCATTGATGTTGTCCAGCACGTCACACATCCAGCCAGCCAGCTCTTTCACTTCCGCTTCTTTGAAGCCGCGACGAGTAACAGCCGGGGAACCGATACGGATACCGGAGGTCACGAACGGGCTCTTCGGATCGTTCGGGACGCTGTTTTTGTTCACGGTGATGTTAGCGCGGCCCAGGGCTGCGTCAGCTTCTTTACCGGTCAGGTTTTTATCAACCAGGTCCAGCAGGAACAGGTGGTTCTCAGTACCACCAGAAACCACTTTGTAGCCGCGGTTCAGGAACACTTCTACCATCGCTTTCGCGTTTTTCGCAACCTGCTGCTGGTAGACTTTGAATTCCGGCTCCATCGCTTCTTTCAGCGCTACTGCTTTACCGGCGATCACGTGCATCAGCGGGCCGCCCTGCGCGCTTGGGAAAACAGCAGAGTTCAGTTTTTTATACAGCTCTTCATCGCCGCCCTTCGCCAGGATCAGGCCGCCGCGCGGACCCGCCAGAGTTTTGTGGGTGGTGGTGGTAACAACGTGAGCGTGCGGAACTGGGTTCGGGTACACGTCAGCGGCAATCAGGCCAGCCACGTGCGCCATGTCGACGAACAAGTATGCGCCGATGCTGTCAGCGATTTCGCGCATTTTTGCCCAATCAACCACGCCGGAGTAGGCAGAGAAACCACCGATAATCATCTTCGGCTTGTGCTCTTTGGCCAGCTTTGCCATTTCGTCATAGTCGATTTTACCGGACTCATCGATACCGTAAGGGACGATGTTATACAGTTTACCGGAGAAGTTGACCGGGGAGCCGTGAGTCAGGTGGCCCCCCTGCGCCAGGTTCATACCCAGAACGGTATCGCCCGGCTGCAGCAGCGCGGTGTAAACAGCGAAGTTAGCCTGAGAGCCAGAGTGCGGCTGCACGTTAGCGTAGTCGGCGCCGAACAGCTCTTTCGCGCGGTCGATAGCCAGCTGCTCAACGACATCAACGTATTCGCAGCCGCCGTAGTAGCGCTTGCCAGGATAACCTTCAGCGTATTTGTTGGTCAGCTGAGAACCCTGCGCCTGCATGACGCGCGGGCTGGTGTAGTTTTCGGAGGCGATCAGTTCGATGTGCTCTTCCTGACGTACTTTTTCCTGCTCCATAGCCTGCCACAGTTCGGCATCATAATCGGCAATGTTCATTTCACGCTTTAACATCCGCATCTCCTGACTCAGCTAACAATAAAATTTTGACCTGAAAAAGGCAGTCCTGTTGGACAACGGCCCACAGTATAACTGATTAGTTCTGTGATAACAGGTCTTGACAAACGAAATTACGCAAACGTTTACCTTCAAGCCACACAAGGGATTGAGCAATAAAGCGCTTCAGGGCGCAAACGGATTTCTTTTCAGGATTGTGATGCGAATTATTCATGTTGTAACCAGGAGACCCCATTAAAACAAAGAACCATTTACAAAGCAGGGGTATTTTTATAAGATGCATTTAACATGCAACAATTAATAACACGAAAGGAAGACCTGCCATGCTTGATGCTCATACTATCGCCACCGTTAAAGCCACCATTCCGCTGCTGGTCGAAACCGGTCCAAAGCTTACTGCCCACTTTTATGACCGGATGTTTGCCCATAACCCGGAGCTGAAAGAGATTTTTAATATGAGCAACCAGCGCAACGGCGATCAGCGTGAAGCGCTGTTCAATGCCATTGCCGCCTACGCCAGCAATATTGAAAACCTCCCTGCCCTGCTGCCGGCGGTGGAGAAAATCGCCCAGAAGCACACCAGCTTCCAGATTAAGCCGGAGCAGTACAACATTGTCGGCGAACACCTGCTGGCGACTCTGGATGAGATGTTCAGCCCGGGCCAGGAAGTGCTGGACGCGTGGGGCAAAGCCTACGGGGTACTGGCAGGCGTGTTTATCAAGCGTGAAGCAGAGATCTACCAGGATAACGCCGGCAAAACCGGTGGCTGGGAAGGCACCCGCGCCTTCCGTATCGTGAAGAAAACCCCGCGCAGCGCGCTGATTACCAGCTTTGAAATGGAACCCGTAGACGGCCAGCCGGTAGCGGATTACCAACCGGGCCAGTATCTGGCGGTATGGCTGAAGCCCGAGGGCTTTGAGTTTCAGGAAATTCGTCAGTATTCACTGACCCGCAAGGCAGATGGCAAGGGTTACCGCATTGCGGTGAAGCGCGAAAATGGCGGCCAGGTATCAAACTGGCTGCATAACGAGGCAAAAGAAGGTGATATTGTCCATCTGGCCGCGCCGGCTGGCGACTTCTTCCTCAACGTATCGCCACAAACGCCGGTGACCCTCATTTCCGGCGGCGTCGGCCAGACACCGATGCTGGCGATGCTCGATACGCTCGCGAAGAATCATCATCCGGCGCAGGTGAACTGGTTCCACGCCGCGGAAAACGGCGAGGTTCACGCCTTTGCCGATGAAGTCAACGCGCTGGGCGCAGAGCTGCCGCATTTCACTTCACACCTGTGGTATCGCGCGCCTACCGAGGCAGACCGTCAAGCCGCCGCTTTTGATGGCGAAGGGCTGATGGCGCTGGAACCACTGGCCGCGGATCTACAGAACCCAGAGATGCAGTTCTACCTCTGCGGCCCGGTTGCCTTTATGCAGCACGCGGCTAAACAGTTAGTGGCGCTAGGCGTCAGCAGCGATCGTATTCACTATGAATGCTTCGGTCCGCATAAAGTACTGTAATCTTTTCTTTCCAGACGGGCATATTTTGCCCGTCTTCCTCCCCCATCGTACGCTCTGCAAGGTCAAAAAACCGGACAGCGAATTGTGTTATGATTAATCTCCTGTCCCATTTTTTATCCTTTGGCGATTCATTTATATGCAACAACCGGTTGTACGCGTTGGCGAATGGCTGATCACGCCTTCTATTAATCAAATCAGCCGCGCAGGCCGACACCTCACTCTGGAACCGCGATTAATCGATCTGCTGATGTACTTTGCCCAGCATCCGGGGGAGGTACTGAGCCGTGATGAACTGATCGATAACATCTGGATGCGTAACATCGTGACCAGCCATGTGGTCACCCAGAGCATTTCTGAGCTGCGCAAATCGCTGCGTGACGGCGACGATGGGCACATTGATTATATTATTACCGTTCCCAAACGCGGCTATCAGCTCACGGCTGAAGTCACCTGGCTTGATGAAACAGAAGAGAATCAAACACCTGAGGCACCGGTCGTTTCGCCAGCCCCCACGGCCGCGCCGGCAAACGCGTCAGCAGCCCCGCGACTCAAAGCGAAACGCCGCTGGTACTCCAACGTCTGGACTCAGTTTGCCTTCCTGCTTTCGTTGGGCGTGCTGATAGCGATGGTGTTACTGACCGTCATTCGTCCCCATCCGCAGATCACCCGCTCACATCTGTTGCTGAACCCGCGCGACATCGACGTACGCTTTGAGCCGGGCGCATCGTGCAATAACTGGGTATCACAGCAGGCCTACGCCATTGGGCTGGGAACGCTGATCACCACCTCGCTGAATACCTACTCCACTTTTATGGTGCATGACAAAACCAACTACAACGTCAATGAACCCAGCAGTTCCGGGAAAACGCTGACCATCAGCTTCGTCAACCAGCGTCACTACCGCGCCCAGCAGTGCTTTATGTCGGTACTGTTGGTGGATAACGCCGACAGTTCAAAGATGCTTGATAAGCGTTATTTCGTCACCGACGGAAACCTGGTGTCTATTCAGCGCGATCTTTTTGACAGCCTTTCTACCGCGCTGACGCAGCCATGGCCAGCACAGATGCAAACCATGCTGGCACATCTGGATATGCCCCAGCCGATGTCACTCGCCCAGTTCTATCAGGCACTGTTATTAATTTCCCAGGGCGACGCGCCGTCTTTAACTAAGGCGAGCGCCATGCTCGACAGTATTATTAAGCTGTCGCCCGATTTCGCCTATGGCTATGCCCAGAAAGCGATGGTGGATGTATTACGCCATTCGCAGCAACCGTTTGATAGCAGCCAACTGGTGGCGTTAAGCCACGAATTAGATCACGTGGCCAACATGCCGGAACTGCAAAATAGCGCAGTGCTTTATCGAATTCAGGCAATTGACGCGTTAGGCAAAGGCAGTATTGATAACGCGTACGAGGCTATTAATAAAAGCATTGAGCTGGAAATGTCATGGCTCAATTATGTGGTGCTGGGAAAAGTGTACGAAATGAAAGGTGAGAGTCGGCTTGCCGCTGACGCCTATATCACCGCCTTTAATTTACGCCCCGGCGACAATACGCTGTACTGGATTCAGAACGGAATATTCCAGACGTCGATAGAAAAAATTGTTCCTTATCTGCAAACCTTCCTGCCTAAAACCGCTTAGCGGGCGTTGACCGTCATTATCATGGTTAAATAAGGGCACGCAAGATGTAATATTGATGTTGTTGCAAGGTTTTAATTGTTACCATGCAGCAACATCTCCCCTCCAGCAAGAACAAACCATACTCCATTGTAATTATTAAACATTTACCTTTTCGTGATATAAACTTTTTATCCTGACATGTTAATGCAAAAAGCTAAACACCTCATCTTTTCGATGTTTGTGTTTATTTCACTTTAACTTTAGGACTTCTCTTAGCCTGCTCAGTAATATTGCCGTCAGTTGGTCGGGTCGCTCGCCATAGCTCACCTCGCGGTCCGCACTTAAAAATACTGCTCAGGAGAAACGAACATGAGTTCCGCTAAGAAGATTGGGCTATTTGCCTGCACCGGCGTTGTCGCCGGGAATATGATGGGGAGCGGCATTGCCTTATTACCTGCAAACCTCGCCAGCATCGGTGGCATTGCAATTTGGGGCTGGGTAATTTCTATTATTGGCGCAATGTCGCTGGCATATGTTTATGCCCGACTGGCGACCAAAAACCCGCAGCAGGGTGGCCCAATTGCCTATGCGGGGGAATTATCTCCGGCATTTGGTTTCCAGACAGGCGTACTTTATTACCATGCCAACTGGATTGGTAACCTGGCAATCGGGATTACCGCCGTCTCTTATTTATCGACCTTCTTCCCAGTATTAAATGACCCGATTCCAGCGGGTATCGCCTGTATTGCCATCGTCTGGCTGTTCACCTTCGTGAATATGCTCGGTGGGACCTGGGTAAGCCGTCTGACGACCATTGGGCTGGTGCTGGTGCTTATCCCGGTTGTCATCACCGCCGTTATCGGCTGGCACTGGTTTGATATGGCAACCTATCAGGCTAACTGGAACACCTCGGCAACCACCGATCCGCACGCGGTTATCAAAAGTATTCTGCTGTGCCTGTGGGCGTTCGTTGGCGTGGAATCTGCCGCTGTCAGTACCGGTATGGTGAAAAACCCGAAACGTACCGTACCGCTGGCCACTATGCTCGGTACCGCGATTGCGGGCGTGATTTACATCGCCGCAACCCAGGTGATCTCCGGTATGTATCCGGCTTCCGTGATGGCCTCTTCCGGCGCGCCGTTCGCCGTCAGCGCCTCGACTATCATGGGTAGCTGGGCTGCGCCAATGGTGTCTGCCTTTACCGCCTTTGCGTGTCTGACTTCTCTGGGCTCCTGGATGATGCTGGTTGGCCAGGCAGGCGTTCGTGCCGCTAACGATGGTAACTTCCCGAAAGTGTACGGCGAAGTCGATAAAAACGGCATCCCGAAAAAAGGCCTGCTGCTGGCCGCCGTCAAAATGACCGCGCTGATGATTATTATCACCATCATGAACTCCAGCGGTGGTAAAGCCTCTGACCTGTTCGGTGAACTGACCGGTATTGCGGTTCTGCTGACCATGCTGCCGTACTTCTACTCCTGCGTTGACCTGATTCGCTTCGAAGGCTTCAACATTCGTAACTCGGCGAGCCTCGTGTGCTCCGTGCTGGGCTGCGCGTTCTGCTTTATCGCGCTGATGGGGGCCAACTCCTTCGAGCTGTCCGGCACCTTTATCGTCAGCCTGGTCATCCTGATGTTCTATGGCCGCAAAATGCATCAGCGTCAGCATGACGACCACGACAACAAACCGGCTGAAGCGCTCTAACCGCTAACTCCCCTATTTCTACAGGCCCTTCCTCCCCTGCCGCTAACGCGGTGGGAAGGGCCTCCTTTACCTGGAAACATGACTATGACTATGAACGTTATTGCTATCATGAACCACATGGGCGTCTACTTTAAAGAAGAGCCTATCCGTGAGCTTCACCGCGCCCTGGAAGGCCTGAACTTCCAGATTGTTTACCCGAATGACCGCGAAGACCTGCTGAAGCTGATCGAAAACAACGCCCGTCTGTGCGGCGTGATCTTCGACTGGGACAAATATAATCTCGAGCTGTGTGAAGAGATCAGCGCGATGAACGAGTACATGCCCGTTTACGCTTTTGCGAACAGCTACTCCACCCTCGACGTGAGCCTCAACGATCTGCGCATGCAGGTTCGCTTCTTCGAGTATGCGCTGGGCGCCGCCGACGATATCGCCGCGAAAATTCGCCAGAACACCGACGAGTACATCGACACCATTCTGCCGCCGCTAACCAAAGCGCTGTTCAAATACGTTCGCGAAGGAAAATACACCTTCTGTACGCCAGGCCACATGGGCGGTACCGCCTTCCAGAAAAGCCCGGTCGGCAGCATCTTCTATGACTTCTTCGGCCCGAATACCATGAAGTCTGACGTGTCGATTTCCGTTTCCGAACTGGGTTCTCTGCTGGATCACTCCGGCCCGCACAAAGAAGCGGAAGAGTATATTGCCCGTGTCTTTAACGCCGAACGTAGCTACATGGTGACCAACGGCACCTCTACCGCCAACAAGATTGTCGGCATGTACTCCGCGCCGGCAGGCAGCACCGTACTGATTGACCGTAACTGCCACAAATCGCTGACCCATCTGATGATGATGAGCGACATTACGCCAATCTACTTCCGCCCGACCCGTAACGCCTACGGCATCCTGGGTGGGATTCCGCAAAGCGAATTCCAGCACGCGACGATTGCTAAACGCGTGAAAGAGACGCCGAACGCCACCTGGCCGGTACACGCCGTTATCACCAACTCCACCTACGACGGCCTGCTGTACAACACCGACTACATCAAGAAAACGCTGGATGTGAAATCCATTCACTTCGACTCCGCGTGGGTGCCTTACACCAACTTCTCGCCGATTTATGCCGGTAAATGCGGGATGAGCGGCGGCCGTGTGGAAGGTAAAGTGATCTATGAAACCCAGTCTACGCACAAACTGCTGGCCGCGTTCTCTCAGGCTTCGATGATTCACGTGAAGGGTGACGTCAACGAAGAGACCTTCAACGAAGCCTACATGATGCACACCACCACCTCTCCGCACTACGGTATCGTGGCCTCCACCGAAACCGCCGCGGCGATGATGAAAGGTAATGCCGGTAAGCGCCTGATTAATGGCTCTATTGAACGCGCGATCAAGTTCCGTAAAGAGATCAAACGTCTGAAAGGCGAATCTGACGGCTGGTTCTTCGACGTCTGGCAGCCGGAGCATATCGATGGTCCTGAATGCTGGCCGCTGCGCTCCGACAGCGCATGGCACGGTTTCAAAAACATCGATAACGAGCACATGTACCTCGACCCGATCAAAGTCACCATTTTGACCCCGGGGATGAAGAAAGACGGCACCATGGACGAGTTCGGTATTCCGGCAAGCCTGGTGGCGAAGTATCTCGACGAGCGCGGCATCATCGTTGAGAAAACCGGCCCGTACAACCTGCTGTTCCTGTTCAGCATCGGGATCGATAAAACCAAGGCCCTGAGCCTGCTGCGCGCGCTGACCGAGTTCAAACGCGCGTTCGACCTGAACCTGCGTGTGAAAAACATCCTGCCGGCGCTGTACCGCGAGGCACCGGAGTTTTATGAAAACATGCGTATTCAGGAACTGGCGCAGAATATCCATAAACTGGTTGAGCATCACAACCTGCCGGACCTGATGTTCCGCGCGTTTGAAGTGCTGCCAGAAATGGAGATGACGCCGTATACCGCCTTCCAGAAAGAGCTGCACGGCGAAACCGAAGAGGTTTATCTGGAAGAGATGGTTGGCCGCGTCAACGCCAATATGATCCTGCCGTATCCTCCGGGTGTTCCGCTGGTGATGCCGGGTGAAAAAATCACCGAACAGAGCCGTCCGGTGCTGGAGTTCCTGCAGATGCTGTGCGAAATCGGCGCGCACTATCCGGGCTTCGAAACCGACATCCATGGCGCTTATCGTCAGGCTGACGGCCGTTACACCGTAAAAGTACTGAAAGCTGAAAACAGCAAATAATAAAAAAAGTAGAGGGAAGCGGCGTGCCGCTTCCCTTTTTTCACGCCGCAAGGAGTTCACATGAAAACACCCTCACAACCGCGCGCGATCTACTACATCGTGGCGATTCAAATCTGGGAATACTTCAGCTTTTACGGCATGCGCGCCCTCCTCATCCTTTATCTCACCCATCAGCTCGGCTTTAACGACAGCCACGCAATCAATCTTTTCAGCGCTTACGCTTCTCTGGTCTATGTGACCCCTATTCTGGGCGGCTGGCTCGCCGACCGCCTGCTCGGCAACCGCACGGCGGTAATTGCCGGTGCGTTATTGATGACGCTCGGCCACGTGGTGCTCGGTGTCAAATCTGACGCGACCTGGAGCCTGTATCTGGCGCTGGCGATAATTATCTGCGGCTATGGTCTGTTTAAATCCAATATCAGCTGCCTGCTCGGCGAGCTTTACGCGCCGGATGACCATCGCCGCGACGGCGGTTTCTCGCTGCTGTATGCCGCGGGTAATATCGGCTCCATCGCCGCGCCGATCGCCTGCGGGCTGGCGGCGCAGTGGTATGGCTGGCACGTCGGCTTTGCGCTGGCTGGCGTCGGGATGTTTATCGGCCTGATGGTGTTCTTAAGCGGCCACCGTCACTTCCGCCACACGCAGGGCGTGAACCAGCCGGCATTACGCGCAGTCAGGTTCGCGTTACCGACCTGGGGCTGGCTGGTGCTGATGCTGTGCATCGCGCCGGTATTCTTTACGCTGCTGCTGGAACATGACTGGTCAGGCTATCTGCTGGCGCTGGTCTGTGCGATTGCCGCCGGCATCGTCGCGCGAATCATGCTGCGTTTTCCGCAGCACCGCCGCGCGCTGTGGCAAATCGTTCTGCTGATGCTCACCGGTACGCTGTTCTGGGTACTGGCGCAGCAGGGCGGCAGCTCTATCAGCCTGTTTATCGACCACTTCGTCAACCGCCGCTGGCTGAATATCGAAGTGCCGACCGCGCTCTTCCAGTCGGTCAACGCGATCGCAGTCATGGCGGCTGGCGTGCTGCTGGCCTGGCTTGCGCGTCCGGAAGGCCGCGCCAGTTCGACGCTGCGAGTGTGGCTGAAGTTCGCCTTTGGGCTGGCGTTGATGGCCGCAGGCTTTATGCTGCTGGCGCTGAACGCGCGTGGCGCCCAACTTCACGGGCAGGCGTCGATGGGGATGATGATCGTGGGGCTGGCGCTAATGGGGTTCGCGGAGTTGTTTATTGACCCGGTAGCGATGGCACAGATTACCCGTCTGAATCTGCCCGGCGTTACTGGCGTACTGACTGGTATCTACATGCTGGCGACCGGCTCCGTCGCTAACTGGCTGGCGGGCGTAGTGGCGCAAAAAACCACCGAATCGCAGATCAGCGAAACGGCGATCGACGCCTATGGGCACTTTTTCTCACAGATGGGGGAATGGACGCTGGGTTGCGTGGCGCTCATTGTGGCGCTGGTCGCGCTGCGCCGCCTGCTCGGTAGCCCGGCAGCAGCATTAGCGGAATAACGTGATGAGCTGCCTGCATATCGCCGCAGGCAGCTGACAACAGGCTTAGATAGCCGCGTCGTCCTCTTCGCCGGTACGGATACGAATCACGCGCGCCACATCAAAGACGAAGATTTTACCGTCGCCGATTTTGCCGGTCTGGGCGGTACGGATAATGGTATCCACACAGGTATCGACGATATCGTCGGTGACCACGATTTCAATTTTTACTTTCGGCAGAAAGTCGACCATGTACTCGGCGCCGCGGTACAGCTCGGTGTGGCCCTTCTGGCGACCAAAGCCTTTCACTTCCGTTACCGTCATCCCGGTGATGCCCACTTCCGCCAGCGCTTCACGGACGTCATCCAGTTTGAAGGGTTTAATAATCGCATCAATCTTTTTCATGGTGTTCCTGTCGTTTTTATCGCGTAACCGGTTGCTTACCGTATCATAAATCACTCGTATGTACGGTGCTACTCTTTAAAATCGTTGGCGTCCAGTTCATGGCGCGAGAGTAATTTATAGAACTCAGTGCGGTTGCGGCCCGCCATCCTCGCGGCGTGGGTAACGTTACCTTTGGTGATTTGCAGCAGCTTGCGCAGGTAGTTGAGCTCAAACTGATTACGCGCCTCAACAAAGGTCGGCAGCGCGGTGTTTTCCCCTTCCAGCGCCTGTTCCACCAGCGCATCGCTGATCACCGGCGAAGAGGTCAGCGCCACGCACTGCTCAATCACGTTCACCAGTTGACGCACGTTGCCCGGCCAGTTGGCCGCCATCAGGCGCTTCATCGCATCGGTAGAAAACGCGCGCACAAACGGTTTGTGCCGGTCGGCGGCCTGGCGCAGCAGGTAGTTCGCCAGCAGCGGGATATCTTCGGTACGTTCGGCAAGCGTTGGAATCTTCAGATTCACCACGTTCAAGCGGTAGAACAGATCCTCACGGAACTCGCCGCGCGCCATCGCCTTCGGCAGATCGCGATGGGTGGCGGAAATAATCCGCACGTTAATGTCCAGATCGCGATTGCTGCCCAGCGGGCGCACCTTACGCTCCTGCAGCACGCGCAGCAGCTTCACCTGCAGCGGCGCGGGCATATCACCAATTTCATCAAGAAACAGCGTGCCGCCCTCAGCCGCCTGGAACAGCCCCTCACGATTGCTGACCGCGCCGGTAAAAGCCCCGCGAGCGTGACCAAATAGCTCGGACTCAAGTAGCTGTTCCGGCAACGCACCGCAGTTAATCGCCACAAACGGCTTCGCGTGGCGCGGGCTGGCATTGTGAATCGCCTGCGCCAGAATTTCTTTGCCGGTGCCGCTCTGGCCGTTAATCAGCACGCTGACGTCCGATTGCGCCACCATTTGCGCCTGCTCCAGCAGGCGCAGCATCAATGGGCTACGGGTAACGATGGCTTCCCGCCACTGCTCATCATTGGCAGGCGAAGAGCGTTCTAACGCCTCGTCGATAGCCTTATAGAGCGCGTCTTTATCCACCGGCTTGGTTAAGAAGCTGAAGACGCCTTGCTGAGTGGCGGAGACCGCATCCGGAATAGAGCCATGCGCCGTGAGGATAATCACCGGCATACCTGGCTGTACTTTTTGAATTTCGCTGAACAGCTGCATGCCGTCCATTTCGTCCATGCGCAAATCGCTAATCACCAGGTCGATACGTTCTTTTGCCAGTACGCGAAGCCCCTGCTGACCGCTTTCCGCCGTATCCACCCGGTAGCCCTCGCTGACCAGGCGCATTCCCAGCAGCTTAAGCAGGCCGGGATCATCATCCACCAGCAGCAGGTGCGCAGGTTTACGGTTACTCATGTTTATCCTCATCAGATGCCGCCGGATGTGACATATCAGCGCCCGGCTTACGGCTGGAAAGCTGGCGTTCAATGTCCGTCAGGTTTTGCAGTTTGCGGGTGGTGAGGTCCAGCTCAGCCTGGAGCTGCTGCTGCTGCAGACGCAGCGCGTCCAGCTGACCATCGCTGGTTTCCTGCAGTTTGCTATAGCGCAGGCGCTCTTCGGATAATGACAATTGCAGCGCCTGACCATCGCGCCATACCTGGTAGAGCGGACGAATGCGGGTAGGAATTTGCGGGCTCAGCGCGTCAATGTCGTTGACCAGTTGACGCCGCTCGGCGGGGGCAATTTTGGCATTCGCCAACAGGATGCCGCGCTTAAACGCGCCCTGCCAGCTGTCGGCAGCCAGAGAGCTCGCTTCCGAACGGGCGCGGGCTGCCGTTAGACGGTCGGCACAGTCCATACCGCGCAACCAGTAGAGTGGATTGTTTTCGGCAGTACCGCCGTTTAGCGACCAGATATCATCGCAATCGGTCGACAGGTAATCCGCCACCTGCTGGCGCGGTTCGCTG
This sequence comes from Kluyvera sp., assembly GCF_965301105.1. Taxonomy (NCBI): domain Bacteria; kingdom Pseudomonadati; phylum Pseudomonadota; class Gammaproteobacteria; order Enterobacterales; family Enterobacteriaceae; genus Kluyvera; species Kluyvera sp. The sequence continues at coordinate 19,530 of NZ_CBDKZX010000002.1, read as the reverse complement.
ACCTCGCCGCTGGCCCCCGCATTGTGCGGTAGAAGCGTGGCGTTACATCCGGAGAGCATCAGACAGGCCAGGCCTAACAGACCGTCTCGCCACTGCCGTCGTCGTTGACCCGTACGTGCTAATCGTTGGGGCATAGTCACTCGATATCGATTCAGGTGATTGTTTTTTCAAGCCCAGGGGCCGGAAGCTCGATGCGAAAACAGACGTTGCCGTCCTGAGGATCAAGGAGATGCAGTTCGCCGTGCATTTTGCGCACGGAATCGCGCGCAAGGCTTAACCCCAGACCGCTCCCTTTCACCGCGCCTTTGCGCTGTTGGCTGCCCTGGAAGAAAGGCTCGAAAATCATTAATTTTTCTGCGTCCGGGATAGGTGAGCCGGTATTGATAACATCAATATAAACCCGAGCTCCTTCCCGACGGCTTCGGAGATAAATGTTACCGGATTCAGTGCCGTAGTGCACCGCATTCGAGTAGAGATTATCCAGCGCATTCATTAATAGCGTTGGCTCCGCCAGACAGCCAGCCGCCTGCAGGTCGACCTGCGTGTGCATCATTTTAGCTCGCGCTGGCAGGCTGTGCGCGGAAACCACCATCTCAACCAACGGCGCCAACGCCACATACTCCATCCGCACCGCGGTTTCACTGAGTTTACGGTTATAGTCCAATAGCTGCTCGATCAGCGTTTGCAGGTTGCGGCTGCTGCTATCAAGAATGGCTACCACTTCTTTTTGCTCGGCGCTGAGCGGCCCTACGACCTGATCGGCCAGCAGTTCGGTACCTTCACGCATGCTGGCAAGCGGCGTCTTTAGCTCATGGGAAAGATGACGCAGAAACTGATGGCGCTGGGACTCCAGCCACGACAGACGCTCGCTGAGCCAGATAATACGCTGCCCGACGGATCGCAGCTCGCGCGGCCCGCGGAACATCACCTCACCGTCCAGCGATTGCCCTTCCCCTAATCGGTTAATCATACTCTCAATACCCTTCACCGGCCCGATAATCATGCGGGTGAACAGCAACACCATCGCCAGACTCACCAGGAACAGCACCAGCGCCTGCCAGCCAAAGAACTGACCGCGCTCGGCAATCGCCTGCTGTAGTTGCTGCCCACGGGAGAAGACCACGGTGCGAGTGGCCTGCACCATCTCGGCGTTGGCGGTAGAGAATGCTTCCAGCCGGGCCAGCGCCGCCTTCTCCGGGCCGCTGTTGGTACACTGAAGCTGCGTCAGATCGTGCAGATTCTGGCGCAACCGCTGGTAGAGGGTTTCATCAGGCAGCACGCCCGCGTGTGCGTCCAGCATATCGCTATAGCGCTTACGTTGATTCTGATACACCTTTGCCAGGGTCGGGTCATCCAGCACGCAATACTGACGGTAGCTCCGTTCCATATCCAGCGCGACGTTAGCCATCGCTTCGCTACGACGAGCATCGATAAGCGTGGTACGGTTAGTCTGTTCAGCCTGCGCGCTCAGGATGTTCAGGCTCTGCCAGGCCTGCCACGCCAGCACCAGCAGCGGCAGCAGAATCAGCAGAAAGGCCAGCGTCACCAATTGGCGCAGCGATCGGGGCGAAAGAGAGAGGCGTTTCAACGGAGGTGTCTCAGTAAATCAACGTACCGGCATGCTAACTGAGGATATCAGCGAGGGAAAGGCCAGAAATAACAAAGCCGGGCAAAAGCCCGGCTTTGTTATGGAATAAGGCGGTGCCTAACTCAACGTTTCGCCCGATGGTTGATAAAGCAGCGCTATTATCAGTTGCTGGACGGCAGGCACCTTGTTGTGCGTCATTCGAAGTTTATGTAGCACGTCCCGAAGGGGCTGACATAAGAAGGTGAATGAGCCACTGGTTAATATTATGCACGATGTGTGCCAATATACAAAACAATAAATTAACACAATGAAATATATGGAAAATATATTTAAAAAGCGCAGTTAACGAATTGCGCGTAATTTACCCACAACGTCGCCAATCAGAGACACTCTTTTTCAATAAAAATAAATTACATTAAAATCAAATAATTAAATGTCTCCATTTGGAGACACTCCCATGGGGGATATGTCGGGATTCACCGACACCTGCGAAATTTCAGTATCGCATTGCCGCCCGACCTAAACCGCAGAATAAAAAAAGCCCCTCCGGAGAGGGGCTGGAAGGATTAGCCAAGCTGCTTACGCGCATTGCGGAAGATACGCATCCACGGGCTGTCCTCGCCCCAGTTTTCCGGGTGCCAGGAGTTCGCCACGGTACGGAACACGCGTTCCGGGTGCGGCATCATGATAGTAACGCGGCCGCTTTCGTTGGTGACCGAAGTAATGCCGTTCGGGGAGCCGTTCGGGTTCGCCGGGTAGGCTTCGGTTACCTTACCGAAGTTATCGACGAAGCGCAGCGCCACCAGACCTTTGCTTTCCAGCGCAGCGAGGTGTGCGCCGTCACGCACTTCCACATGACCTTCACCGTGGGAAACGGCAATCGGCATGCGGGAGCCTTCCATACCTGCCAGCAGCAGCGACGGGCTGCTGGTCACTTCCACCAGGCTGAAGCGCGCTTCAAAACGGTCGGAATGGTTACGCACAAAGCGCGGCCACAGATCGCTGCCCGGAATCAACTCGCGCAGGTTTGACATCATCTGGCAGCCGTTACATACGCCCAGCGCCAGCGTCTGCGGGCGATGGAAGAAGGTAGCGAACTCATCGCGCACGCGGTTGTTGAAGAGGATGGATTTCGCCCAGCCTTCACCCGCGCCCAGTACATCGCCGTAGGAGAAACCGCCGCAGGCCACCAGCGCCTGGAAGTCCGCCAGACCGGTGCGCCCTGCCAGCAGGTCGCTCATGTGGACGTCGATAGCGTCGAAGCCCGCACGGTGGAAGGCGGCCGCCATCTCAACGTGGGAGTTCACGCCCTGCTCGCGCAGTACGGCCACTTTTGGACGCGCCCCGGTAGCGATATACGGTGCCGCAACATCCGCATCGATATCGAAGGTGAGCTTCACGTTGAGGCCAGGATCGTTATCGTTCGCTTTCGCTTCATGTTCCTGATCGGCACATTCCGGGTTATCGCGCAGACGCTGCATCTGCCAGGTGGTCTCTGCCCACCACATACGCAGCGTGGTGCGGCTTTCGCTGAACACCGGCTGACCGTTGGCGGTCAGAGTGAAGCGGTCGCCTTCAACGGCTTTACCAAGGTAATGCACGCAGTCGGCCAGACCGTTGGCCGCCAGAATCGCTTCCACCGCTTCGCGGTCAGCGGCGCGGACCTGAATCACCGCACCCAGTTCTTCGTTGAACAGCGCGGCCAGGCGATCGTCGCCCAGCGCCGCCACGTCGGCTTCCACGCCGCAGTGACCGGCAAACGCCATCTCCGCCAGGGTGACCAACAGACCACCGTCAGAACGGTCGTGGTAGGCCAACAGCTTACGCTGCGCCACCAGCGCCTGAATCGCGTCGTAGAAGCCTTTCAGCTGCGCCACGTCGCGCACGTCGGCCGGCTTGTCGCCCAGTTGACGGTAAACCTGTGCCAGCGCCGTTGCGCCCAGCGCGTTGTGCCCCTTGCCGAGATCAATCAGCAGCAGGGCGTTGTCTTCGGTTGCCAGCTGTGGCGTGATGGTATGACGAACGTCTTCCACGCGGGCAAAGGCGGAAATCACCAGCGACAGCGGCGAAGTCATTTCGCGCTGTTCGTTGCCTTCCTGCCAGCGGGTTTTCATCGACATCGAGTCTTTGCCCACCGGAATGGTGAGGCCCAGCTGCGGGCACATCTCTTCACCGATGGCTTTCACCGCTTCGTACAGACCGGCGTCTTCACCCGGGTGACCGGCGGCGGACATCCAGTTTGCCGACAGCTTAATATGTTTGATATCGCCGATCTGCGTGGCGGCGATGTTGGTCAGCGCTTCCCCTACCGCCAGACGAGCGGAGGCAGCGAAGTCCAGCAGCGCGACCGGCGCGCGTTCGCCGATAGACATCGCTTCACCGTAGTAGCTGTCGAGGCTGGCGGTCGTGACCGCACAGTTGGCTACCGGAATCTGCCACGGGCCAACCATCTGGTCGCGCGCCACCATACCGGTAACGGTACGGTCGCCAATGGTCACGAGGAAGGTTTTCTCGGCGACGGTCGGCAGGTGCAGCACGCGGTTGACCGCGTCAGCCAGCGTAATCTGCTCACGCGCCAGCGCTTCGCCCTTCGCTTTCAGCGTCTGTACGTCGCGCGTCATCTTCGGCGTTTTGCCCAGCAGCACATCCAGCGGCATGTCGATCGGCTGGTTGTCAAAATGGCTATCGCTCAGGGTTAAATGCTGCTCTTCGGTTGCTTCACCAATCACCGCGTACGGTGCGCGCTCGCGCTTGCACAGTTCGTCGAACAGCGGCAGCTGATCGGCGGCGACCGCCAGCACGTAACGTTCCTGGGATTCGTTACACCAGATTTCCAGCGGGCTCATGCCCGGCTCATCGCTCAGGATGTCGCGCAGCTGGAATTTACCGCCGCGCCCACCGTCGCTCACCAGCTCCGGCATGGCGTTAGACAGACCGCCCGCGCCGACGTCGTGAATAAACAGAATCGGGTTGGCATCGCCCAACTGCCAGCAGCGGTCGATAACTTCCTGGCAACGACGCTCCATTTCCGGGTTGTCGCGCTGTACGGAAGCAAAGTCGAGGTCAGCGTCAGACTGACCGGAGGCCATTGACGAAGCCGCCCCGCCGCCGAGGCCGATATTCATCGCCGGGCCGCCAAGGACGATCAGCTTCGCGCCAACGACGATCTCGCCTTTCTGCACGTGATCGGCGCGAATGTTGCCGATCCCGCCCGCCAGCATGATCGGCTTATGGTAGCCGCGCAGCTCTTCGCCGTTATGGCTGTTGACCTTCTCTTCGTAGGTACGGAAGTAACCGGTCAGCGCCGGACGACCAAATTCGTTGTTGAACGCCGCGCCGCCCAGCGGGCCGTCGGTCATGATATCCAGCGCGGTAACGATACGTTCCGGCTTGCCGAAATCTTCTTCCCACGGCTGTTCGAAGCCAGGAATACGCAGGTTGGAAACAGAGAAGCCCACCAGCCCGGCTTTCGGCTTCGCACCGCGCCCGGTGGCGCCTTCATCACGAATTTCACCGCCTGAGCCGGTTGCCGCGCCCGGCCACGGAGAGATGGCCGTCGGGTGGTTGTGAGTTTCCACCTTCATCAGGATATGGGCTGGTTCCTGATGGAAATCGTAGCGACCGGTTTTGTGGTCGGCGAAGTAACGTCCAACTTCAGAGCCTTCCATCACCGCGGCGTTGTCTTTATAGGCCGACAGCACGTGATCCGGGGTGGTTTCGAAGGTGTTTTTAATCATTTTAAACAGCGACTTCGGCTGCTGTTGACCGTCGATAATCCAGTCGGCGTTAAAAATCTTGTGGCGACAGTGTTCGGAGTTGGCCTGCGCGAACATGTACAGCTCGATGTCGTTCGGGTTGCGCCCCAGTTTGCTGAACGCATCCTGCAGATAGTCGATTTCATCCTCCGCCAATGCCAGGCCGAGACGCACGTTGGCGTCAATCAGCGCCTGGCGGCCCTGACCGAGCAGATCGACGCTGGAGACCGGTGCAGGCTGATGATGCGCAAACAGTTTTTCGGCATCCTGTAAGGAAGCAAACACGCTCTCCATCATGCGGTCGTGCAGCTCCGCCGCCGCGGCGTTCAGCTGCGCGTCGGTCAGGCTTGCGGCTTCAACATAGTAGGCCACGCCGCGCTCGAGGCGCAGCACCTGCGATAAGCCGCAGTTGTGGGCGATGTCGGTAGCTTTGGAAGACCAGGGAGAGATAGTGCCAGGGCGGGGAGTGACGAGCAGCAGGTTACCGGTAGGGGTATGGCTGTTCAGGCTTGGGCCATACTGCAACAGTCGCTCGAGTCGGGCCCGCTCGTCTTCGGTCAGCGGCGCGTCCAGGTCGGCAAAATGGACATACTCGGCGTAAATATTGCTTACCGGGAGGTTGGCTGCCTGAAACCGCGTCAGCAGTTTGTTAATACGAAATGCAGACAGTGCAGGCGAACCACGCAGAATTTCCATCATAAGTCTCTCGTCTTCTCAGCTTTCAGTGTGCGCAATGGGGGAGAACGGCGGCTATTATAGAGAATCCTGCGGCCTGACGAAACCGTTTGCGTCGAAATAAAATCATCTCTCGTCTTTACCAATAGGTGTGACGCACATCGCGAATCAGTTGCCAACTGGCGTAATCTTAAGCAAAATGCCGCTCATTCTGTAACAAACCGTAATGTTATCAGGGACACACACGGGTACTGCAGCGAATTAACCGTTTGAAAAAATTAAAGATTAATTATCTGCTGATCGGCGTTGTCACGTTGCTGCTGGCAGCGGCCCTTTGGCCCTCACTCCCCTGGTTTGGCAAACCAGAGAATCGCATCGCCGCCATTGTGGAGCGGGGGGAGCTGCGCGTCAGTACCGTCCAGTCGCCGCTGACCTACGCCACCATTAACGGCAAAGTGTATGGGCTTGATTACGAGCTGGCACAACAGTTCGCCGACTACCTCGGCGTCAAACTGAAGATAACCGTGCGTCAGAATATCAGCCAACTGTTTGACGACCTGGACCACGGCGATGCCGATTTACTGGCCGCTGGGCTGGTCTATAACACTGAACGCGTACAGAACTACCAGGCGGGGCCAACCTACTACTCCGTCTCACAACAGTTGGTCTACCGTGTGGGCAGCAACCGCCCGCGTAGCCTGAGTAATGTCACCGCAGAGCAACTCACCGTCGCGCCGGGGCAGGTGGTCATCAACGATCTCCAGACGTTAAAAGAGAAGAAATACCCCGGCCTCGCCTGGACGGTGGATGACAAACGCGGTTCGGTCGATCTTATGCAGGCGGTCATCGACGGTAAACTCAACTACACGATCGCGGATTCCGTCGCCATCGGACTGTTCCAGCGCGTACACCCGGAGCTGGCCGTCGCGCTCGACGTCACCGACGAACAGCCGGTGACCTGGTTTAGCCTGAAAGACGGCGACAATACGCTTTCAGCGGCGATGCTCGACTTTTTCAATAATATGAATGAAGACGGCACCCTCGCCCGCCTGGAGGAAAAGTACCTTGGTCACGGCGACGACTTTGATTACGTCGATACGCGCTCTTTCCTGCGCGCGGTCGATAACGTCCTGCCCGACCTGCAACCGCTCTTTGAAAAGTACGCCAGCGCAATAGACTGGAAGCTGCTGGCGGCCATCTCCTACCAGGAATCGCATTGGGACCCGCTGGCAACATCGCCGACCGGGGTACGCGGCCTGATGATGCTGACCAAAAATACCGCCCAGAGCTTAGGCCTGAGCGATCGCACCGACGCCGAGCAGAGTATCAGCGGCGGTATGCGTTATTTGCAGGACATGATGGATAAGGTGCCGGACAGCGTGCCGCAGGAAGAGAAAATCTGGTTTGCGCTCGCCGCCTATAACATGGGCTACGCGCATATGCTCGACGCCCGCGCGCTGACGGCGAAGCAAAAAGGCAACCCGGACAGCTGGGCGGACGTAAAACAGCGCCTGCCGTTGCTCAGCCAGAAGCCATGGTACAGTAAGCTGACCTATGGCTACGCGCGCGGCCATGAGGCTTATACCTACGTCGAGAACATCCGTAAGTACCAGATAAGCCTGGTGGGCTATTTGCAGGAGAAAGAGAAGAAGGCGACGGAGCGGCTGGAGATCGCAGAGGCTTACCCGGTGGTGACCCTTGATGAGCTTCACCGCGACAGCAACCTTTTCGGACTGTTCTCCTTTTTACGCCAGGACAGCCAGAGCGGCAACGACGCCTCTCTGCTCTATTTTCCGGCGAAACACTAGATTACCGTTCAAAAACGCCGACAGCGTCACGCTCGTTTCCGCGCCAGTGCCAAATCAAGCCGATGACTCGGCAAAGACGCTGTTATCTAATACCTCTATGCTCAGGCCGGATCGCTAATACGGCCAACTATCCCATGAGTTTAATGAGGTTTGTATGGAAACAAAAACGGCGTCTCCCTGGAGATTACGGCTTGGTTTTTCCGTAGCCGATATTTCCTGTAATTTAGTGTGGCAATTAATTTCATTATATTTAATGTATTTCTATACCGATATAATGAAGCTCCCAGCCTATTATATCGGCATTATGTTTTTGATCACGCGACTGGCCGACGGGGTCACGGACGTATTAATGGGGATCCTCATTGATAATACCAGTACCCGTTGGGGCCGCTGTCGTCCGTGGCTGGCGATTGGCGCCATCCCTTTTGGCCTGTTATGTATTCTCGCCTTTTATATTCCAGACTTCGGCACTACTGGCAAACTAATATGGGCGTTTATCACCTATTTTTTATTGTCGGTGATGTTTACGGTAGTCAATATTCCGTATAACGCGATGCTTCCTTTCTTAAGCAACGATGCGCATGAACGTACCGTGCTTTCCTCCGTGAGAATAATGTTCAGTTTTATTGGTTCGACGATTGTCTCGGTCGCCACGCTGCCATTGGTCAATTGGTTGGGCAACGGTAATCAGGATCGTGGGTTTATCTATACCGCCACGCTGTTCGGCGTGCTGTCGACCTTCTTTCTGTTTGTCAGCTTTTGCAACGTGAAAGAGCGCTACGCCATTACGCCGGAAAAAATGACCCTGCGTCGCGCCTGGCAGGGGCTCAAAGAGAACACGCCGTGGAAGGTGTTCGCCATCAATATTCTCTTTATGTGGGGCGCGTTCTTTTTACAGTCCGGCGCGCTTATCTACTTCTTTAAATATTACGTGGGTAACACCGCGCTCACCTCCGTGGCGGCAGGCATCGCCTCGTTTGTACCACTGCTGGGCACGCTGACCGTGCCGTTCCTCGCCAAACGGCTGCGTAAGATTCAGGTGTATCAGTTGGCCTGCGCCATCAACCTCGGCGGTATGGTCATTATGATGCTCTCCGGCGTCAACGTCTGGGGGCTGATGTCCGGCGCGGTGCTGCTGGCGCTGGGCTTCGGGCAACGTAATGCTATCTATTTTTCCATGCAGGCCGATCCGGTGGACTACGGCGAGTGGAAAACCGGGATCAACACGGCGGGCATTCTCACCTCGGTAAACGGTTTTATCGGCAAGGTGGCGATGGCAGCAGCCGGGGCATTAAGCGGTTTTATGCTCTCGGCGACCGGTTACGTTGCGGAAGCGCAGCAGTCGGCGGCGGCGATTATGGCGATTAAAGCCTGCTATCTGTGGATCCCTGCGGGGTTAATTGTGGTCTCGATGCTGTGGATGGGGCGTTTTTATACCCTCGATAACCAGTATGAAGAGATTAAGAAGCAGCTCGCAGAACAAAAATTACTGAATGCAGAAGGTCTGGGGAATTGATGATGACAAGGCGTAATACTCGCGCAAAATGGATCTGGCTGGCCGGAGACTTTGAGATCCGCCACGCGTTATTGCAAAACCTGCAGCGCGAAGAGCGCGGTTTCGACTGGCCCGCCTACTGGCACGTAGAGGACTGCTGCAAAAGCGTCGTCTTTACCCGCCGCTACTGTTTTAGCGAACCGCAGACCTTCACCGTACAGGTAGAAGGTTCGGGCTACGCGCTGATTGACGGCAAAAAACAGCCGCTCAACGGCCCTCTCACCTGCCCGATGGGCGAGCAAACGCTCACCTTCTACGTCGCCAATGCCAGTGGGCTTCCCGCGTTGCGCGTCGAAGGCGAGCAGGTCTTCAGCGATGAAAGCTGGTTTGCCAGTGACTATATCGACACCGCCCCGGTGGGCTGTGATGCGCTCTATACCTCGGCGCAGACCTCTCCTAACGCCGTTAACTTTGAGCGTGAACCACGGCTGCCGGTAAGCGAACGCGCGATGAATGGCGGCGTGCTTTTCGATTTCGTGCGCGTGGTTAATGGGGAGCTCGCGGTCAGCTTCAACAGCGATAAGCAACCGCCGGTGACGCTGTGCTATGGCGAATCCCAGGCGGAAGCGCTGGACACCCAATATTGCTACTACTCACAGACCAACGTCACGCCGGATTCCGCCATCCGTAAACGCGCCTTCCGCTACGTTTTTATTCCCGATGTCGCACCTGGCGCAGTCAGCCTGGCGGCGGAGCATGAATTTATCACCAAACCACGTTGCGCCAGCTTCCACAGCAACGATCCGCTGATCGACCAGATCTGGCAGGTTTCGCGCGAGACTTTCGCCCTGTGCAGCGATCTGTTTTTCATCGACGGCGTGAAACGCGACCGTTGGATCTGGTCAGGCGATGCCTGGCAGTGCACGCTGATCAACCCGTATCTGTTTTTCGATGAAGATATCAACCGCCGCACCCTGCTCGCCCTTCGCGGCCGCGACCCGATGCGCCAGCATATCAATACCATCGTCGACTACTCGCTGCTGTGGGTGATCAACATTGAGAAGCACTACCTGATGAGCAACGACGCGGCGTTTGTCCGTCAGGTATACGGCAAAATGGTCAGCCTGATGGAATGGCTGATGCCCGATATCGACGAAAGCGGTTTTATTCGCGGTAAAGAAGGCGACTGGATTTTTATCGACTGGGCCGAGATCGATAAAACCGGCGCGGTGTGCGCCGAACAGATGCTGCTGCTGAAGGCCTGGCGTTCGCTGGCGCTGTGCGCGGAGATCGTCGGCGCGGATCCTGCCGAGTGGCAGCGGCGGGCCGATAAACTGGCAGAAAGCATCGACCTCTTCTTCTGGGACGAAGAGCAAGGCGCCTATATCGATAGCTATGAGAGCGGCAAACGTCACGTGACTCGTCATGCCAACATCTTCGCGCTGATGTTTGATACCGTAACCCCCAAGCGGCGACAGACCATCGTCGAGCGAGTACTGATGAACGAGGCCATTGCCCCCATCGTCACCCCCTACTTCACCTTTTTCGAGCTGGATACGCTGTGCCAGTGCGGCCGACAGGATGTGGTCTGGCAACGGATGCGCGATTACTGGGGCGGTATGCTGGCGCTGGGCGCCACGACCTTCTGGGAAGAGTACAACCCGGATATTAAAGGCGACGAACACTACGCGATGTACGGCGACAAGTTTGGCAAGAGCCTGTGCCACGCCTGGGGAGCGAGCCCGCTCTACCTGCTGGGGCGCTACTTTGTCGGCCTGCATCCGCTAACGCCGGGCTATGAAACCTTCGCCATTGAACCGTGGCTTGCACCTTTTAGCGTGCTGGACTGCACATTGCCGATTAAAGAGGGTGAAGTCACGCTCACCTTACGCGACAATCAGCTGACGGTTCGCGCCTCCCGCGGCGGCGGCGTGCTGCGGTTGCGCGGCGAAAGCTGGCCGCTTAGCGCCGGGCAAGCGTTAACGCTGCCTGTTAACTAACGATGTCAGGAGAGGAAGAATGAAGATTATGCTCACCCAGGACTACTTCCTCTCCGATACCCACGCGTTTTCGCTGTTCAGCTCGCGCGATCAGGAGATGGCGGATATTCACGGCCATGATTTTCACGAAATCGTCATCGTGAAAGAGGGTTGCGGGTTTCACATCATCAACGATCGCGTCAATCTGGTGTTTAAGGGCGATTTTTTCTTCGTCTCCGCCAACGACATTCACTATTACGAATCCACCCGACATCTGTCGCTGATTAATATCCTGCTGCGCCGCGACGGCGAGTTTCAGTTCGTAAAATCGCTGCTGCCGCTGCTGATGCAGCTTCAGACGCAGACCCGCGAGCGGCCGGCCTCATTAAACGAAGCGACGCTGGCGCGTGTGGTCCAGCTGGCGGGGGAGATTCACAGCAAAACGGATGATGATTATGACAGCACTTATTTCGTCACCACCGAAGCCATACTTTTGACGATCGTGGGCACGCTGATGGAGAACAGCGTCAGATTACCGCGGGGCGGTCGTTATGATGATAAAAAACGACGGCTGTTGCGCAGCATTCGGGACAATTTGCAGCAGGCCGTCATCTGGGAGCATCTGGCGGAAGAGTGCGCCATTCCCAAACGCACGTTGTACCGGTTTATCAAGGAGTTTACTGGCTTTACGCCGGATCAGTTCGTCCAGCGCTACCGCCTGTTGAAAGCGCAGGAACTGCTGCGCACCACCGAACGCTCGGTAGCCAGTATTGCCCGCGCCTGCGGATTTAGCTCATTGCCCCGTTTAACCGAGGCCTACAGTCGTTTTTTTCAGCATTCGCCGAGTGCGGAAAGAGAAAAACGAACGGTGGCGTAGACTCGCCCGTTAAACGCTATTTTTCAGCGACTGCTTCAGCGCCTTCTGCTGCTGGCGACGATGGCGGAAGAAGTCGCTCAGCATGGCCGAACACTCATCCGCCAGCACCCCTTCGGTGATTTCCACGCGATGGTTCATCCCAGGATGATGCAGAACGTCAATCAGCGAACCGGCCGCGCCGGTTTTAGCATCACGCGCGCCAAACACCAGCTGGCCAATACGCCCATGTACCATCGCTCCTGCGCACATCACGCACGGTTCCAGGGTGACGTAGAGGGTCGTGTCGATCAGCCGATAGTTTTGCAGCACCACCCCGCCCTGACGTAGCGCCATAATTTCCGCGTGTGCAGTGGGATCGTGGCGGCCAATAGGCCGGTTCCAGCCTTCGCCAATTACCTGATTGTTGTGTACCAGCACCGCGCCAACCGGCACCTCACCCTCTTCCCAGGCACGACGAGCCAGCACCAGCGCGTGGCGCATCCAGTATTCGTGATTTTGTTCAATGTCGGACAACGTCGGGACTCCAGGTTTTCAAACGCGGCGCATTATACACAATATCCAGCAAAGCGCAGCGCCCGCTATTCCAGCTGTTCCAGCTCGCCGTGCGGCGTTACGCGCCAGCGATGCTCACAGAAAAAGAGTAGTGGATTATCTTGCTTGCTGTCGCTGTAACCGCTGTACAGGCGCAGCGGCACGCCAAGGCGCTGTTCCAGTTGCACCACCTTTTCATGGCCAAGGCAGCGCACCGACAGTACCCGGCCACCCAGCGCACGTTGCATCTGGCTGCCGATAAGGTTCACGCGCGACATCCAGGGCGCATCGGCATAGACGCGCTCTACCAACGTTTGCGGAGAGCCGGTGATCAGCCAGACGTCGGCATCATGATGCTGAAGATAGTTGTCTAAACGCGCCTGCACCACCGGAAAGGGCGTCACCGTAGCGCGAAACCAGATAATGAAGCTCGCCTCCAGCGCCTTGAGCGTGGCTTCACGTCGCCCAAAAGTGCAACCCCACAGTAATACGCTCATCGGCCAGCGGGCCGCACGGCCTCTAATGAGCATCGTCAGGCCAATGGCGGGAAGCAACGGCAGCACTAATAGCGCGTTAAGCGGCATACGACGCAATAAATAGCGGATAAACGCCCCGAACAGATCCTGCTGATGTAGCGTACCGTCAAGGTCGAAAAACACCACGCGGCGAGAGTGGCTAGTCAAAAGAGCCTCCTGTATTCCTAAGCGGGCCAGCCCACAGACTAGCAGATTGTCGACCGTCTTTCGCCAAACGGCGAGTTAACGGACCTGATGCGCGAAAAGAGTTGCGTTTTTACCGGCGCATGGAATATTTAATTCGGTATATTCCGGTATAATAGAATACATAATTCTTGCAGATGATCAGAACAGTGTTCTGGCGCGAGATGGCGATCTTGCCCATGAGGTTCTTATGAATTGTCTAATCAGTATCCGCCAGCGTTATCCTCAGCTAGCGCAAAGCGATCGTAAGCTGGCTGATTTTATTCTGGCGCAGCCGGATCAGGCGCGTCATTTAAGTTCACAACAGCTAGCCAGCCAGGCAGGCGTTAGCCAGTCCAGCGTGGTGAAATTCGCCCAGAAGCTCGGCTTCAAGGGTTTTCCGGCGCTGAAGCTGGCGCTCAGCGAGGCGCTGGCGAGTAACGTCAACCCGCACTCGGTGCCGGTGCATAATCAGATTTGCGGCGACGATCCGCTACGGCTGGTCGGCGAGAAGCTGATTAAAGATAACGTCGCGGCAATGCATGCTTCACTGGACGTCAACAGTGAAGACAAACTGCTGGAGACCATCAACCTGCTACGCGGCGCGCGGCGCATCATCCTCACCGGCATCGGCGCTTCCGGGCTGGTGGCGCGCAATTTTAGCTGGAAGCTGATGAAAATTGGCTTCAACGCCGTGGCGGAGCTTGATATGCACGCCCTGCTCGCCACCGTTCAGGCAATGGCGCAGGACGATCTGCTGTTGGCCATCTCTTATTCCGGCGCGCGTCGCGAGATCAATCTCGCCGCCGACGAAACGTTACGGGTAGGCGGCAAAGTGCTCGCCATTACCGGCTTTTCGCCCAACGCGCTACAGCAGCGCGCGACCCATTGCCTGTATACCATTGCCGAAGAGCAGGCAACGCGCAGCGCCGCGATTTCCTCCACCAGCGCACAGATGATGCTCACCGATCTACTGTTTATGGGCCTGGTGCAGCAGGATCTGGAAAAGGCGCCGGAGCGTATTCGCCATAGCGAGGCGCTGGTGAAAAAGCTGGTTTGATCTGCGGTGCGATGACCACAGAAAAGGTATGGCCTGCGCGGAAAATGCGCGTATAATGCGCGCCCTGTTTATCGAGTTACTGAGAATTTACTGATGGCGCTGTTAATCACCAAAAAATGTATCAACTGCGATATGTGCGAACCGGAATGCCCTAACCAGGCCATTTCGATGGGTGATAGCATCTATGAGATCGACCACGATCGCTGCACCGAGTGCATCGGCCATTACGAAACGCCGACCTGCCAGAAAGTGTGCCCGATCCCGAATACCATTCTCAAGGACCCGGCACATTTAGAAAGTGAAGAGCAGCTGTGGGATAAATTTGTCCAGATGCATCACGCGGACAAAATCTAGCTTTCGACAATCACCGTCGCGCAAGCGTAGTGGCGCTCATCAGCGAGCGTCACGTGCAGATGGGCCACGCCCATACGCTCGGCGAGTAACTTTGCTTCTCCCCATAAACGCAGCTTCGGCTTGCCCAGTTCATCGTTAAAAACTTCAAACTGATTAAACGCCAGGCCGTTACGAATGCCGGTACCCAGCGCCTTCGACGCCGCTTCTTTCACCGCAAAACGCTTCGCCAGAAAACGCACCGGCTGCTGGTGCGTCTCCCAGATGGCCCACTCATTATCGCTAAGTACCCGACGCGCAAGGCGGTCGCCGCTACGGGCAATCACCGCTTCAATACGGGCGATTTCGACAATGTCTGTTCCAAGCCCCAGAATCGCCATTACGCGCGCGCTTCCAGCATCAGGCGCTTCATTTCCGCCACCGCGTCTTTCAGGCCGCTCATCACCGCCCGGCCAATAATGGCGTGGCCGATATTCAGCTCGTGCATTTCCGGCAGCGCGGCAATCGCTTTCACGTTGTGGTAAGTAAGACCGTGGCCCGCGTTAACCTTCAGGCCCAGGCTTGCGGCGTAGGTCGCGGCTTTCGCGATACGCTCAAGCTCTTTGGCTTGCTCCGCATCAGTGACGGCATCGGCGTAGCAGCCGGTGTGGATTTCGATATACGGCGCGCCCACATCAGCGGCGGCTTTAATCTGCGCATCGTCGGCGTCAATAAACAGCGACACCAGGATGCCCGCGTCGGCAAGGCGTTTGCAGGCATCACGCATTTTGTCGAACTGACCCGCCACGTCCAGACCGCCTTCGGTGGTCACTTCCTGACGTTTTTCCGGCACCAGGCAGCAGAAATGCGGTTTGGTTTCACAGGCGATGGCCAGCATCTCTTCGGTCACGGCCATCTCCAGGTTCATGCGGGTGTCCAGCGTCTGACGCAGAATACGCACATCGCGGTCGGTGATATGGCGACGATCTTCACGTAAATGCACGGTGATACCATCCGCACCGGCCTGCTCGGCGATAAACGCGGCCTGTACCGGGTCCGGGTAAGCGGTGCCGCGTGCGTTACGCAGGGTGGCAATGTGGTCAATATTGACGCCTAACAGTAATTCAGCCATGACAATCCTCGTGTTTTTATTTTTAACTTCGTTTCCCCTCATCCCGGCCCTCTCCCTAAAGGGGCGAGGGGAAAAGCGGGATGGGTGCAATCAGGGTTACCGCTTCGGCATAAACTGTCGAAACAACTCGCGGCTCTTTAACGGTTTCCCGCCAAGATACGGCTTTAACGCCATGCGGGTAAAGCGTTTCGCTGCGCGCAGCGTATCAATATCCGGAAACTCACGGTTAGCCAGCGCTTTCAGCTGATGGCCGGTAAAGGTGTTGTTATCGATAACCACGCTGGCAATAAATCCTTTCTCTTCCCGGTAGCGGTAGGTCATGGTGTCGTCAACCTCATCACCGCTGCCGGCGCAGTGCAGGAAGTCGACGCCATAGCCGAGGTGCCCCAGCAACGCCAGCTCAAAGCGGCGCAGCGCCGGTTCAGGCGAGCCCGTTGCGCCAGCCAACGCCTGGATACAGTGCAGATAGTCGAAAAAGAGTTCAGAAAAGCGGGTTTCGTGCTCGAGCACGCGCGACACCAGTTCGTTGATGTACAGACCGCTATACAGCGTAATGCCGCTCAGAGGAAGCGCCAGCGAAACCGCTTCAGCGCTACGCAGCGTTTTCACTTCGCCACGGCCGCCAAAACGGACTAACAGGGGGGTAAAGGGCTGAAGCGCGCCTTTAAGGTTGGAACGTTTGGAACGTGCGCCTTTCGCCACAAGGCGCACGCGACCCGATTCTTCCGTGAAGACGTCCAGCATCAGGCTGGTCTCGCTCCAGGGGCGACTATGCAGAACAAATGCGCGCTGCCAGCCCTCCATCGGGGTTATTCTCAGAGATCGTCGACGTAACCGAGGCTGCGCAGCGCGCGCTCGTCATCCGCCCAGCCTGATTTCACTTTCACCCACAGTTCCAGGTGAACAGGCGCTTCGAACATCTCCTGCATATCTTTACGGGCTTCAATACCGATGGTTTTGATCTTGGCGCCTTTGTTGCCAATCACCATCTTCTTCTGCCCTTCACGCTCAACCAGGATCAGGCCATTGATGTCGTAGCCGCCACGTTCGTTAGAAACGAAGCGCTCGATTTCAACGGTCACCGAATATGGCAGTTCAGCCCCCAGGAAACGCATCAGCTTTTCACGGATGATTTCCGAGGCCATAAAGCGCTGTGAACGGTCGGTGATGTAGTCTTCCGGGAAGTGGTGTGTCGCTTCCGGCAGGTGCTTACGCACGATACCGGCAACGGTGTCCACGTTCAGCCCGCTCTCCGCAGAGATAGGCACGATATCGAGGAAGTTCATCTGGCTACCGAGGAACTGCAGGTGCGGCAGCAGATCCGCTTTTTCCTGCACGTTATCCACTTTGTTCACCGCCAGAATCACCGGCGCTTTGCCTTCGCGCAGTTTGTTCAGCACCATTTCGTCGTCCGGCGTCCAGCGGGTGCCTTCGACCACGAAAATCACCAGCTCAACGTCACCGATAGAGCTGCTGGCCGCCTTGTTCATCAGGCGGTTGATGGCACGCTTCTCTTCCATATGCAGGCCCGGAGTATCGACGTAGATCGCCTGATACTCGCCTTCAGTATGGATGCCCACGATGCGGTGGCGCGTGGTCTGCGCTTTACGGGAGGTAATCGAGATCTTCTGCCCGAGCAGCTTGTTCAATAACGTGGATTTGCCGACGTTCGGACGACCGACGATGGCAATAAATCCGCAATAGGTTTTTTCTTCGCTCATTCCAGCTCCAGCTTTTTCAGCGCCTGTTCGGCGGCAGCCTGTTCCGCCTTGCGACGGCTGGAACCTGTGCCGACCACCGGTTCACTCAGGCCGCTAACCTGGCAGTGGATAGTAAATTCCTGATCGTGTGCTTCCCCACGCACCTGAACCACCAGATAAGACGGCAGCGGCAGATGGCGGCCTTGCAGATACTCCTGCAAGCGTGTTTTTGGATCTTTTTGCTTATCGCCCGGGCTGATTTCGTCCAGACGCGTCTGGTACCAGGAGAGGATTAGCTTCTCGACGGTTTGAATATCGCTGTCGAGGAACACCCCGCCGATTAATGCTTCAACCGTATCCGCCAGGATAGATTCCCGACGGAAGCCGCCGCTTTTCAGCTCGCCCGGCCCCAGGCGCAAACATTCGCCCAGCTCGAACTCACGCGCGATCTCGGCCAGCGTGTTACCACGCACCAGCGTCGCACGCATGCGGCTCATATCGCCTTCATCCACGCGCGGAAAACGATGATAGAGCGCGTTGGCAATCACGTAGCTTAATATGGAATCGCCCAGGAACTCTAAGCGTTCGTTATGTTTGCTGCTGGCACTGCGGTGCGTTAACGCCTGTTGCAACAGCTCCTGATGAAGAAAAGTGTAGCCCAGCTTCCGTTGAAGCCGATTAATTACGATGGGGTTCATGCGATACCAAATAAATAAATGCGTCCACAATGCAGCACACGAAACAGACCTGAGGGAAACCAACGCGGTTTCGTGTGCCGTGTCTCCCATAAGAGACATCCGAAACTTCGGGGGGATATTCTATACGCAACGACAAGGGATGTCGTTAGTTTGAATAGATTAAAACTAAATAATTCACGCGGCGCACGCCTGGCCGCCGCGTGAAGTCAAACGGAGGATTAATGAATCCCACCGATGCGGCTTAAACGCACGCCGGTAGGCCATTGGCCCTCTTGTTTTTCAAAGCTCATCCAGATAGCGGTTGCCTTACCGACCAGGTTCGCTTCCGGCACAAAGCCCCAGTAACGGCTGTCCGCGCTGTTATCGCGGTTATCACCCATCATGAAGTACTGCCCCGGTGGGACGATCCAGGTTGCCAGCGGCAGACCGGACTGGTGGTAGTACATCCCCACCTGATCCTGAGCAATCGGCACGGTCAGAATACGGTGGTTCACATCGCCCAGCGTTTCCTGACGTTGATCCAGCCGTACACCGTCTGCTTTGCGCTCGCCCTGCGGCATTTCAAAGAAGCCGCTGGTCGCCTCGCCGCCGTTGCTGCGGGAGAACGTCTGCACGAAATCACTCGGCTCGACGTTGGAGTAAGTGACCGGCAGCGCGCTACCGCACGCCTGGCCGGAGCTGCATCCCGGTTGAATTGTCACTTGTTTCGCAATCGGATCGTAAGTGACCTTATCGCCCGGCAGGCCGACGGTACGTTTGATGTAGTCCAGACGCGGATCTTCCGGGTATTTGAACACCACGATATCGCCGCGTTTCGGATGGCCTGTTTCAATAATCGTCTTCTGGTAGATCGGGTCTTTAATCCCGTAGGCGAATTTCTCCACCAGGATAAAGTCGCCAATCAGCAGCGTTGGCATCATCGAACCGGAGGGGATCTGGAACGGCTCATAAATAAATGAACGCACGATCAGCACGATCGCCAGCACCGGAAAGACCGACGCGCCGGTTTCCAGCCAACCTGGTTTCGGGCCGACTTTTTTCAGCGTCTTTTTATCCAGCGCTTCGCCGGTGGCAACCTGCGCCGCCGCCTGGCGTTCCCGCCGTTTGGGCGCGAAGATAAACTTATCAACGCACCACAAAATGCCCGTGACCAGTGTGGCAATCACCAGAATCAGGGCAAACATGTTCGCCATGCCAACTCCTT